>JACPQI010000080.1 GCA_016190545.1 Chloroflexota bacterium | reverse complement strand
GTCCTCTGCACCCACTGGATGACGGGCTGCCGCGCCTGGGTAGGAGGAGCCCCTGGGGGGCCCGCCCCCAGGAGAAAGTGACCCACCTTGCCGCTGCGCACGAACTCCTGGAACGATTCCAGGGTGAATATCGGGTCGCTGCCGGAGAACCCTCCGATAGCGACCGCAGGCATGCCCCGAACAATAAACGGCGCGACCTCGGACGCCCGGACGGCAGCGATACCCGACATGGCGCTGGTGCCCTCCTCCGCTTGGATATATCTCTCGACCGCATCCACCAGGCGTGGGTCCCGCTGTGGTGACGGTGGCCCACCGGGTGGCGGGCCAAACGGCGGCGCACCCGCAGGGGCCGCCAGCCCAGGCGGCGGGCCTGGCCTCGGTGGCATGGGGCTGGAGGCAACGTCACGGTTCCAACTCGCCACCAGAGGCAGCCACAGCACGGCAATGGCACCCGCGATGGCTGCGGCCCCCGTCAGCGGGGAGCGGGTCAGGCTGCGAAGCCAGGCAATGGCCAGGAGCCAGGTCGCGGTCACGCCCGCCACGATGACGAGCGACTGCGCCCAGATGCCCGCTGTCGCCCGAAAGACATAGAGTTCGTAGGCAGCGCCAGCGAGCAGGAAAGCCGCAAGGATATATCCAAGACCCTTCCGCAGCCGGTAGGCGCGCCATACACTCGCTGACCCGATTCCTAGGGCCGCAGCAACTGGCGGCGTCAACTCAGACAGATAATACGGATGCGTGACAGTGGCAGCCGACAGACCAAAGACCAGGATACCGGTGACAAGCCAGCTTCCCCACAATACGATCTGTCCGTTACGAGGGGCGCTGGCCACCGCAAGGAAAGACCGCGGATGCCGGTAGACGCGAGAGGGTACGAGACGGATGGCAGCAACAGCGAATTTTATGATGGCGAGGAACAACAGCCCACCCAGTTGCACTGCCAACCGCTCGGTAAACAGGTTCATTATGCTGTTGTCACCGGGCGGAGGGCCTGGTGGTGGCGGCAACAACCCAGACCCCGGCGGCTGGCCTGGCAGCGCCGCCGTTGGGCCGCTCGGCCCCGGTTGACCCGCAGTGGGGGGCAGGGCGCCGGTCCCAGGGCGACCCGTCTGGAGCGGCGCCCCGGGCGCACCACCCGGCGGCTGCGGACGGGGGCCGATACCACCGACAAAACGGTTGAGGGCGTTGTACTTGAACGCCAAGGTCCATATGGAGTTGTCCTGGGTACTCCCCACATACGGGCGCTGGTCTGCGGGCGTCACCGCCACCAGGGTGACCCAGGAGAGCGACACCGCGCTCAACAGGAGCAGGGCCGCGCCGGTCCAAGCCAGCCGGGCCCGCCATCTCCCATCGCTTGCGAGCAGGTAATACAGGATGAACGCAGGCAGCGGGACGAAGGCCACCAGCATTTTGGTGTTGAAGGCGATGCCCATCAGCGCTGCCCATGCCAGCAGCCACCAGCGGTGGCGGCCTTGGACTGCTCGCACCAAGCACCAGGCCGCCGCCAGCAGTTCGAACACCACCAAGGAGTCCAGCTCGTTCCGGCTGTCGACGAACACTGACGCCGGAACAACGGCCAGGGTCAGGGCCGCCACCAAAGCGGCGGTCATCCCAAAGACGGGTCGAAGGAGGAGGTACAGCAGTCCCACAGACACCACACCAGCCACCCCGTGGAGTACGCTCACGCTGGTGCTGTTCACTCCGAAGATCGATGCCGGGATTGCGTCTACCCAGAAGCCGAAGGGCGGCTTGTCCACCATGACCACGCCGCCCGGGTCAAAGCTGGCGAAGAGAAAGTTGTGGGCGCTGCTCAGCATGCTCTTCACCGTGGCGGTGTAGTACAGGTTCTCGAATTCGCCCAGGTGGGAGAGGCGGAGCCACGCCGCCAGAAAGAGCACCAGCGCCACAAGCCCAGCGCCAGTGTAACGGCCCGATGCCAGCTTGGGCATCTGCCAGGAGCGGTGCCACCAGGGGGGTCGCCAACCGGTCAGCGGTAATTCGGTAGGGCCGGATGCTGGAGACTCCATAGGGTGGCCTCGCAGGTCTATCTTCCACGCATACTGTAGCACCTCGTCGCCGCCTTCGCACCGCGAGAGCGAGAGGCACGGCCAAGACGTGGTTCCCCGCTGGGGTGTGGGGCAGATACATAACCACATCAGCCCCATCAGGCCTTGGGCTACCTCACGCCTGCCCGTTCTTGACTACAATGCCCAGCCACAACCACGCTGTTACGCATCAACTGAGGCAGTACACGCGGTTGCACCCCCCGCGTTGCCGCTGGTATACTGGGGCCGGACACGTTGGCCGGTTTGTGAAAGTGGGCTTGCCCACTTTCTTTGTTCATGGGGAGCGTGGTAGAAAGGAGGTGGAGGCCAGATGAAGAGCGATTTCATTATCGCCATCACGCAACTGGCGGCGGAACGCAACCTGCCGCGGGAAGTCGTGCTGAGCGCCGTCGAGTCGGCGCTGGCCTCCGCATTCAAGAAGGACGCTCTGGCCGAGGCTGAACTCGTTGTCCGCATCCAACCTGCCTCCGGCGACATGAAGCTCTTCCGGCAGTGGAAGGTGGTTGAAATCCCGGAGGACCCCAAGAAAGAGCTCACCCCGGAGGAGGCCAAGGCGATGAAGCCGGGCGCCACGGTGGGCGACGTCATCGAAAAAGAGTTGCCCACACCCGTGGGCGCGGGCCGCATCGCCGCCCAGACCACCAAGCAAGTCGTGATGCAGCGGCTCCGGGAGGCGGAGCGCGACCTGGTCTATAACGAGTTCGTCGGTAAGATCAACGACGTGGTCAGCGGTATTGTGAAGGGCCTGGAAGGCCGCACCGTGCTGGTGGACCTGGGCCGGGCCGAGGCCGTTCTTCCAGCCAGCGAGCAGGTCCCCACGGACCGCTACCGCCCCGGCCAGCGCCTCAAGGTCCTCCTCCTGGAGGCCAATAAAAGCGTTAAGGGCACTCAGCTCCTGGTCTCGCGCTCCCACAAGAACCTGCTCAAGCGCATGTTTGAGCTTGAGGTGCCGGAGGTCCTGCACGGGGCCGTGGAGATAAAAGCCCTGGCCCGCGAGCCCGGCTTCCGTAGCAAGGTGGCCGTCGCCGCCCGCCAGGAGGGCGTGGACGCCGTGGGCTCCTGCGTGGGACTGCGCGGCATGCGCATCCAGAACATCGTCAACGAGCTCCAGGGCGAGAAGATAGATGTGGTCGAATGGCACCGGGACCCGGCGGTCTTCATCGCCAAGTCGCTGTCGCCTGCCCAGGTGGTGCGGGTAGACACCAATCAAGACCAGCAGACGGCCATGGTGGTGGTGCCGGACCGCCAGCTTTCCCTGGCTATTGGCAAGGAGGGCCAGAACGCCCGGCTCGCCGCCAAGCTCAGCGGCTGGCACATCGATATCAAGAGTCAGTCCCAGGTAGAAGGCGAGAAGCTCCGCGTCGGCGAAGCGGTCACCGAGGCCTCCGCAGTCGTGGCGCCATCCGCTGAGGCTGCAACCCCCGCGCCAGACGCCGCACCGACCGCGGAGGTTGCGGTGCCTGAGCCGGTACCCGTAGCTCCGGCTGCCCAGGCGACGGAACTGGCCAAGCCGTCGGAAGAGACCCCGGCCGCTGAGCCTGCCCCAGCGGGCAAGAGTCTGGAAGAGGCCCTGGCCCAGGAAGAGCTGTGGAAAGTTGCGCGGGCCGCTCCCGGCCCCAAGGTCCGGTTCGCGGAGGATATCAT
>JACPQI010000087.1 GCA_016190545.1 Chloroflexota bacterium | reverse complement strand
GCCGGACACTCCACCATCGGACGACTCCTAGCTTCCACCACGCTTTTCGTCAGGTATCTTCAAGCACTGTAATCGCTATCTAACAAGCACACGCCCAACATCGCCGTTGCCTCCGCCTCCCAGCTACGAGTACAATAGAAGTCCAACCGCAGAGCCAGGAAGGACGCATGGCAACCCTACCCCTGCCTATACAAAGGAAACAAGCGTTGCCTGGCCCCCTCAAGGCCAAGTATGAGCGCCTGCGACAGCTCTTTCGGGAGATGGGCCGGGTCGTCGTCGCCTTCTCCGGCGGGACGGACAGCGCCCTCGTCGCCGCCGTGGCCTGCCACACCCTCGGCGATGGCGCCCTGGCCGTCACCGCCGTATCGCCCACCTTCACCGAGGAGGAACTGCGCGACGCCCAGGCCTTCGCCGCATCGCTGGGCTTGCGCCACCACGTCGTCCACACCACCCAGATGGATGACCACCACTTCCGCAGCAACGAGCCTACCCGCTGCTACTTCTGCAAGACGGAGCTCTACCGGCGCATCGCGCCTATCGCCCAGCGGGAGGGCGCTGTCATCGTCAACGGCACTAATGCGGACGACACCGGGGACTTCCGCCCCGGCCTGCAGGCAGCGTCGGAATCCGCCGTTCGCAGCCCTCTGTTGGAGGCGGGCCTCAACAAGCAGGAGGTGCGCGACCTCTCCCGCTGGCTCGGCCTCCCCACCTGGGACCGGCCCGCCAACGCCTGCCTCTCCTCTCGCGTCGCTTACGGCACCACCATCAGCATGGACAATCTCAGGCGCATCGCCAAAGGAGAGGCCTATCTGCGCTCCCTGGGTCTGGCCCGGCTCCGCGTCCGCCACCACGACGACACATGGGTGCGACTGGAGGTGCCGCCCGCCGACATGCTAAAGCTCATCGACCCCGCCACACGACAGGCCATCGTCGACTTCTTCAAGGGCCTGGGCTACACCTACGTCACGCTGGACCTGGCCGGCTTCCGCTCCGGCAGCATGAACGAAGCCCTCAAGACGCGCCGTGCAGCGCAGGCCCGTGAGCAATAGCGACGGTGCCGTGCGCAGAGCCTAGCCATGCGTGTCGCCTACATCAACAGCGTCAGCGGCGCCAGCGGCGACATGCTGCTCGGAGCACTCGTCGATGCGGGCCTGCCCCTCAAAGACCTCACGCGGGAGCTTCGCAAGTTGCCGGTTGCCGGTTTTCGTCTCACCCAGCGCTCCGTCCAGCGCGGCGGCGTCACTGCCACCAAGGTCGATGTCCTTCTGGACGAGTCCGCCGAGCAGCCGCACCGCCATCTGTCCGATATCGAAGAGCTTATCCATCGCAGCGCTCTCGCCGCCTCCGTCAAGGACAAAGCCATCGCCGTCTTCCGCCGCCTGGCGGAGGCAGAGGCAACCGTCCATCGCACCTCAGTTGAAGAGCTGCACTTCCACGAGGTGGGCGCGCTCGACGCCATCGTAGACGTTGTGGGGACCGTCGCTGGCCTGGACCTGCTGGGTGTGGAGCGCCTCTATTGCTCGCCTCTGCCCAGCGGCGCCGGCGTCATCACGTCGGAACACGGCCACATCCCCTCGCCGGCGCCGGGTACACTGGAGCTGCTGCGCGCGGCCAAAGCCCCCGTGCGCGCCACCACCGACCCCGCCGAGCTGGTCACCCCCACCGGCGCCGCCATCATCACCACCCTTGCTACCTTCGGCACTCCGACGCTCGCCATTGAGCGCATCGGGTACGGCGCCGGCTCCCGCGACTTGCCCACACGACCGAATGTCCTTTGCTTATGGGTCGGCCAGTCCCAGGACAGCCTCATGGAGCGGGACATGTTGCTGCTGGAGACGAATATTGATGATATGAACCCGGAGATGTATGGGTTTGTACAAGAGCGGCTCTTCTCCCTGGGTGCCCGGGACGTCTGGTTCACCCCCATCCAGATGAAGAAGGCCCGGCCTGCCACCACCCTCAGCGCGCTGGTGGCGGCAGACCTGGAGGAGGCGGCGGTCCGCCTCTTGCTGCGGGAGACCACTACCCTGGGCATTCGTATCCACCACGTTCGGCGGCGGGAGGTGGAGCGTAAAGTTGTTACATTCCGATCGTCCCTGGGCCGGGTCCAGGTCAAGGTCAAGTACCTGGACGGAAAGCCGGCGGGGCTGGCACCGGAGCATGCCTCCTGCCTGCGGCTGGCCCTCAAGCGTGACCTGCCCCTTCAAGAAGTCTATCGTATCGTTTCGGCGGAAGCCGCCGAGCGGCTCCTAGCCACGTAACGGCCCTCTTTTCCCTTGACTTTTGTAGGGGCGGTTCCTATACTCTTACCTTGCGCTCAGCCCAGGGACTCGTAGTAATGCCGCATGCCCGAGTGGCGCAACGGTAGCGCAGCCGACTTGTAATCGGCAGGTTGGTGGGTTCGAGTCCCCTCTCGGGCTCCATGCCACAGCGGTGAGCGAACAACTGAAGAGCAACACCCCGGAGGGGTGGGTGAGCGGCTAAAACCGACAGTCTGTAAAACTGTTGCCATTAGGCTACGCAGGTTCGAATCCTGCCCCCTCCACCAGAGGAACACACCGAAAAGGTTTAGAACAACGTAACGAAAAGTAAAGAAGAAAGAAAGCAGGCCCACATAGCTC
>JACPQI010000086.1 GCA_016190545.1 Chloroflexota bacterium | reverse complement strand
GGCCCCACCCACGAGGAGGTCATCACCACCCTGGCCTCCCTCAACCTCCAGAGCTACCGCGACCTGCCCGTCACCCTCTACCAGGTCCAGACCAAGTTCCGCGACGAACCCCGCCCGCGCGGCGGTCTCATCCGCGTCCGCGAGTTCGCCATGAAGGACGCCTACAGCTTCGACCGCGACTGGGCCGGGCTGGACGTGAGCTACCAGAAGATGTTCGATGCCTACAAGCGCATCTACGCCCGCTGCGGCCTCGTCTGCATCCCTGCCGAGGCCGATAGCGGCGCCATCGGCGGCAAGGACTCCGTGGAGTTCATCCTGCGCGCCGAAAGCGGCGAGGACCAGGTGGTGACCTGCCCCTCCTGCGGCTACGCCGCCAACCAGGAGAAGGCCGCGTGCGCCCTGCCGCCACTCGCCAAAGAGCCGGAATTGCCCATCGAGGAAGTCGCCACGCCTGGGCAAAAGGCCATTGAGGAGGTAGCAGGCTTCCTCAAGGTCCCGCCATCCAAGACCCTCAAGAGCCTGTTTTACTGGGCGCAGTACAAAGACAGCGGCTTCCTGGTCATGGTGGTCATCCGGGGCGACCTGGAGGTAAACGAGGTCAAGCTGAAGAACGCCATCTGCGCCGTGGAGGTGCGCCTGGCCACCGATGCTGAGGTGCAACAGCACAGCGGCCTGGGCGCTGTCACCGGCTACCTCGGACCACTGGGCTGGGATCCTAAAGAGAAGTGGGCCTCCGCCCTCAACCGCTTCCCCATCATCGTCGACCGCTCGGTGGAGCGCGGCGGCAACTACGTCGCTGGGGCCAACATCGTCGGCTACCACCTGCGCAACGTCAACTACCCGCGCGACTTCCGGCACGCCGCCGAGCGACCGGAGATTGGCGAGCGGCCCGTCCGCCAGGGGCCTATCGACCTGATCAAAGTCCAGGCAGGCTACCCTTGCCCTGCATGCAACACCCCCCTCACCATGGCCCGCGGCATCGAGGTGGGCCACGTCTTCAAGCTCGGCACCCGCTACAGCGAGCAGTTCAACGCCCACTTCCTGGACCAGGACGGCCAGCGCAAGCCCATGGTCATGGGCTGCTACGGCTTGGGCATCGGGCGGCTCCTGGCCGCCGCCGTCGAGCAGAACCACGACGAGCACGGCATCGTCTGGCCCGTCCCTATCGCGCCGTTCCAGGTCCACCTGTGCGCCCTGAGCGCGGACAATCCGGAGATCCAGCGGGCCGCCGAGATCGTCTACGCCGCCCTCACCCAGGCCGGCATCGACACGCTCTACGACGACCGCGTCGAGTCGCCCGGGGTCAAGTTCAATGACGCCGACCTGCTGGGCATACCGGTGCGCCTCACCGTCAGCCCTCGCACCCTCAAGTCCCAGAGCGTGGAGCTGAAGCGCCGCACGGAGAAAGAAGCCAGGCACGCGCCTCTGGAGGGCGCGGTGGCCGCGGTCAAGGAGATGCTCGGCGCGACACGGCCAGGCTAGTTCTCCCTGTAAAACTCTTGTGCGGCCGTCGGCCAACACGTGGCTGGGGTGAGAGCCTCCGCGCGGCTCGCCGCGCTCCACCAGCCTGTGAATCCTTCACATGATCCTCAGCGCTTGCAACCCCAAAGTCAAGCAGGCCATGCGTCAGCTATTCGCCGCTGGTTCTTGCCCCCTTGCCTCCTTCCTGTTCTCGCACCAGCCTCTCGATTTCGTCCAGGTGAGCAAGCTCGAACTCCTTGACAGGGCGTGGGAGCTGCTGGAGCAACTCGTTTAGTATATTCTCGACCTGACGGGCCAAAACCGGCTTGATGGCCTTCTGTTCGAGGATATCCCGCACCGCCCGCAGGAAGATCGTCCCGCACCGGTGAGTGCTTGGGTTGAAGAGCTTGACGCAGGCCGTCTGTTCGCAGGACACTTGCACGATGGCAGAATCGGTGAAGTGGTTCACGTAGATGACCCCACCCGCCACGCTGAAGCTCCAGACCGCGTTTATCCGGTAGCAGCCTGGTGGGATCTCCACTTCCAAATGACCACACTTAGCTGGGAGCACCACATACCTTCTCCCACACCACTCCAACACCTTGCCGTCGCAATCGTAGATAGTGACGTACCAAGTCCGGTTACTTACCGAGCAAGGGTCGTCTATGTCTGAAACCCAGACATTGAGCTTAGCCATACCCATGTTCGTACCCTCCTTATCCACTCCGTTTCTAGTCCTTAGGTGGCTTCGCCATTAGGCTCCAACCAACTGCCTCACCGCTTAGCCCATATTCGTACCCCCCCTCCTTTCCCCACTCCGTTTCCGGTCCTTAGGTGGCTTCACCCTAGGCTCCAACCAACTGCCTCGCCGCTTAGCCAAATACCCCCGCCTAACGCGTGCGGAAGTCACTCACGCTTATTTGAACGCGTCGGTGTCAGTCCAATGGAGTCTTTTTGCCCAGGGTCTTGACCCTTTCAGGGGCTTCGGCTGATGAGCTGTAAAGTCCCGAAAGTCCGGGAAGTCGGGCAACTATCCTGCGCCCGAGTACCCTCCAGTGCGCGGTTCATCTGCACCTCCTCCGTTTTTCTGGTCCGCTATCTACTCATGCCGTGACGGGACGGAGAGGCCCAGGCTCCAACCGAGCACACCTGAAGTTGCAAGGAAACACAATGCCACTCCAAGTTAGGAAAACCAATAGACCAGGGCAAGGTCCAAAAGTACCAGCCCATTGAGTTCGGTAACCTGCAAGTGGCATGCCCCGAGTACCAGGTCCAGGCATTACGAGAGTCCCGGTGGGATGTGGTGGAAGCCCACACCCGGGCCACGGCCGCGGGCTTTCTGGATGCCCTCAGGACCCGCATGCCCTTCCCTATTAAGACCATCCAGGTGGATGGCGGCTCCGAGTTCCGAGCGGCCTTCGAAGAGGCCTGCCAGCAGCGAGGCATCCGCCTCTTCGTGCTGCCGCCCCGCTCGCCCAAACTCAACCGGTGCGTGGAGCGGGCCCAGCGCACCCATACGGAGGAGT
>JACPQI010000076.1 GCA_016190545.1 Chloroflexota bacterium | reverse complement strand
TGGGCTTGATGATTGAGGCGTTAGTCCTAATCTTCCTCTACTTCACCTTCGACGAGTACCTGACCGTGGCCTACATGCTCGAGGGCGGCGCAAGCCTGCTGCTGGAAGAGCTCTTCTTCGGCCGCTACAGCGCCCTGGTATGGGCTGGGTTCCTGGGCGGCCAGATTCTGCCCATCCTCCTGGTGGCCTTCCCCTGGACCCGCACCATACGCTTCCTGTTCCTGGCCTCCATCCTGGTGAACATCGGCATGTGGATCAAGCGGTACATCATCGTTGTGCCGTCGCTGGCGAACCCTCTCATGCCCTATGAATGGGGCGCCTACAGCCCCACCTGGGTGGAGGGAGTGGTGACTCTGGCCTCTTTTGCCGGCTTCGCACTGGTCATCACTCTCTTCGCCAAGCTCTTCCCTATCGTCTCCGTCTCGGAGATGAAGGAGGGTTGGGAGCGAGTGGCTGAAGCGCCCGCCCCCGCCATGGGCCTCGCCGCCAGGCCGGCCATGCTCGACTCGGAAGTTGGAGGTGCGGGCCATGAGTAGATGGTATTGGCCAATGCTCAAGGGTGCTGCCTTCCTAGCGGCTTTGCTCTTCACTGTAGTGCCGGTACAACTCGGTTACGGTCAGACGCCACAGGCCTCAGGGCCGGTTAAGGTGCGCGTGGAGATCACTGATGGCGGGTTCAACCCGAATGTGATCGAGGTAGAGCAGGGCAAGTTGGTCGAGATCACCTTCGTGTGGGCGCACGTGAGCCATACTCAAGAAGAGCACATTATGGTCCTGGAAGGGTACAAGCTGGAGACAGACAAGGTCAATTCCGTCAATCGAGAGGCGACCATCCAGCTCATCGCTGACAAGCCAGGCACCTTCATCTTCAAGTGCGACCTGGACTGCGAGGTCCACGACTATCTCCAGAAGGGAGAGCTGAAAGTCAGCCGTGCCGGGGCCGGCGGCGCTTCGTCTTCCTCCTCAGATGGGAGCGCCTCCAGCCCTGCGTTCACGCCAACCAAGCTCACTCTCACCCCTTCCTCCATCGTAACGGCCGGCGACACGGTGGTCATCATGGCCGTCTTGAAGGATGCCAAAGGGGCGCCGGTGCCGAAGGCTGAATTGCGCTTCGGCGTGGCTGCAGCCTTCGCCGGCACTAACGGCGCGATGTACCTGGGATCCTCCAAGACCGATGCCAATGGCATCACGTATCTGTACTACCGACCTTCCTTTACCGCTCCTGAGCAGAAGATAACGGCGACCTTCGAGGGCGGTGGGGTGTACGCCGAAAGCGAGCAGGCGGTGACCCTCATAGAGGCGGGGGTACCGCCGCCTGCCATCAATGTGGATCCCATTGGCCTGGAGACGGTCCGCCACTGGGCGCCTTGGGTGCTCATAGCTGTTGTCGCAATAGTGTGGGCGGTCTTCGCCGTCATCATGGGCCGGACCCTCGCCCTCTCCCGCGTCCGCTCCAAGGACAAGTCATCCTAAGCAACAGGGGGAGATACATTACCCCAAGCGATAGCAAAAACTAGGAAGGAGGAACAAAGGAGGAAAGCATGGAGCAGAAAAGGCACATCTGGAAAGTCGCTCTAGGCGGGGCCGCCGTGATGGGTCTCACGGTCATTCTCGCCTGTAGCGGCGGCGCATCCCAGGCGGAGTTGGATGCGGCCAAGGCCCAGACCGCCGCCGAGCAGCAGAAGACAGCGGCCCTCCAGCAACTCGTCTCCAACAAGGACACGCAGGTCAACGACCTGCAGCAGAAGCTGTCGGCCAAGGAGAAGGAGGCTGCGGAGCTGCAGAAGAAGGCAGAGGCCGCCGCGGCAGCACCCTCGGGGTTGCCAGCGGGAGGTACTATTCTCCTGGCCGCGAAGCCGGTGCCATCGCCAACGCCCAGGCCTACGCCAACGCCTCTCCCTGCTGGCTTCACACCGCCGACCCCCCCTCCACCACCAGTACCCCCAGCCTCATTTTCGCAGCCGCTTGCCCTCTACATCCACGCCGATACGGTTACATCTGGGCAAAACGAGAGCAAGTACAACATCGATGCTACTGGTATCGCCGCCCCATTGTGTGTCCAAACCAGCGTCTTCAAGCGGGGGATGCACTTGGTGTGGCGGTGGGAGATCGTGGATACCGCCACCGGCAAACGTCTCACCTCAGACGACATAGAGACGGCCGTGGTAAGGCTTCCTAGCGGGGAAGAGATCAAGGGCAGGTTCGGCAGGCACGGCACTGGTCGTCCTGGTGGCGATGGTGGTCCCTGGTTCTGGACCGCAGCCTGGGACGTCCCCTTGGACTACCCCCTGGGGGCGCTGGATTGGAGCATCAATGCGAAGTCAAAGGATGGGAAGACCGGAACGTTTGCACTGTGGTACCTCAGCATACCTGAGCGCGGGATAGAGGCCCGCACGCAGATCATTAATTAAGAACCTAAGTAACATTCTCCCCCGCTCCCTGGACAAGGGAGCGGGGGAGAATGAATGGGGGTGGAGAACCATGAATTGGTCACTGTATCGTCGCAAACAAGGGCTGGCGGGGCTGGGGCTCGTGTTGGTGTCGCTGGCCTTACTTGGCCTGCTGGCGGCATCACTGGCCTGCAGTAGCGACCAGGCGGCTGAGCCGACGGCCTCTCAGCCCACGGCCACCGTGCCGGCCGCACCGACAGCCACGCCTGTTCCTTTGAAGCTGCTCAAGACCAGCCTTGAGACAGGGCCTGTGGGCACAGTGTTCACAGTCAGTGGCGAAGGGCTGCCCGCTGGCAAAGAGGTGCAGTTTGTCTGGGTGACCTGGGATGGCGCCTATGCGACCAAGGTCGCTGCTAATGACGCCCGATTCGAGGAGCGCAAGTTTGTGACGAAGCGGGTCCCCCTGAAAAGTGCGGTGGCTGGCGCCCAGGGACAGGTGTCGGTAGTCTTGACCGCCCCGGAGGACTTCGGCGAGACCCATGACATCTACGCCGTGGTGGATGGGATAGATGTGGGCAAAGCTGGGTTCCGCATCATCCGCAACGCCACTATAACCCCCACAAGCGGCCCCGTGGGCACTCCCATCACCGTGACTGTGAAGGGCATTGCCAGTGGCCCCTATGTCAATACCATGGCCGTCATGTACGACAACACATACACCGGCTTCGTGTCAGCGGTCACCACCCGTGGCAGCGCCACCTTCCAAATACGAGCGTCCGGACCTGTGGGACAGCATCTCATTAAACTCATGCCTGCCAGCCCAGGGGTGCCTTTTCTCAATGTGCAGCAGTCAGGCACCAAGAGCGTCCCCAACTTGGTCATGAAGTTCACCTTCAACGTCGTTGAAGGCTCGCCGATCCCACCTCCTAGCATCGAGTGGCCAGATCCCAGCCGCGTAGCCACGGTCGGCGACGCCATTCCCGAGACCGCCACGGCACCGGGTATCTTGGCCAAGCTTGAACCTGCGAGAGGTTCAACCCTCACCCAGACGACTCTGCGGGCCAGCGGCCTGCCGGCCAATACCGAGGTGGACCTGATGTGGGTCACCGGTCGGGGAGGAGGCAGCGCTACGTTCGGTCTAGGGAGGTCTCTCGCCGAGGTGCCGATGCGAAAGGCTACCACTGGCCCGGATGGCTCGTTGACCGTTCCGCTCCAGATCACCGATGATCGGGGTGGCTGGCAAGCTGTGAAGGTGGCGCAGGGCGATAAGACTCTCGCCGACGTCCCCTTCTACGTGGACCGCAGCATCGTGGGGGTTACTCCTCAGCGGGTAAAGGCCGGCGAGACCTTTGCTGTGAATATCAAGGGCGCTGGCTGGACGCAGTTGGACAAGGGCGTAGCCGTTACCTACGACAATGCTTACATCGGCTATGCCTGTGGCGTAACCAGCAGTGGTGACGTCACAATATACCTGGAGGCCACTGGTGGGCCGGGTACCCACCTTATTGACCTCTTCCCCATGATTTACCGGGATAGGAACGATCTTGTCCCAGAGTTTTGGAACTACGAGCTGCCCCAGTTGACGGCCCTGGAGG
>JACPQI010000078.1 GCA_016190545.1 Chloroflexota bacterium | reverse complement strand
GACCTATGCCTGAACTACCGGAAGTCGAAACCATCCGTCGCGGTCTGCTGGAGGCCGATGTGCTCGGCCACCGGGTGCAGGAGGTCTACCTGGCGCGCCAGTGGCTGGAGGAGGGCCGACAGCGGGAACAGCCCACCCTGCCGGAGCATGTGAAGCTGGAGGTGGCGGACTCACGCATCCTGCGCATCCGGCGCTACGGGAAATACCTGCTGCTCGACCTTTCCACGGGCCGCAGCCTCCTCATTCACCTGGGCATGACGGGGGTGCTGCTGGTCAACAGTCATCGCGGCTTCCATCACAATGCCGCCGCCGCCATCTTTCGCCTGGACAACGGCTCCGTCATCTTCTTTTTCGACAGCCGCCGCTTCGGCGACATGCAGGTGCTGGTGGATTCGGACGATTTTCTCCGCCGGCTAGGGCCTGACCCCTTGCAGAGCGCCTTTACGCTGGAGCAACTGGGGCGCCAGCTCAGCGGGCGCAAAGGCCCGATCAAGAATGTCCTGTGCGACCAGCGCGTGGTCGCTGGCCTGGGCAACATTTACTCCAACGAGGTGCTGTACCAAGCGGGTATCCATCCGCTCTATCCAGCCAGCGAGCTTGTTCAAGCCCAGGTTGAGCGGCTCTATGTGAGCATAAACACTGTCCTCAATGAGGCCATCGAGCAGGGTGGGACATCTCTGTCTGACGAAACGTATGTGAACCCACAAGGATCGCCTGGCGGCTACCGGCCCACAATGTATTTCGAAGGCTACAAGGTCGTCGGCAAGAAGAACGGAGGCGAGGTCATTGACTGTGCCTGTCCTACCTGCGCCACCGCCATCGTCCGCTTGCGCATGGGTGGGCGCAGCGCCTTCTTCTGTCCTGTGTGCCAGCCGCCGGCTCCATCCGTCAAGCGCAAGCCCGAGCCGGCGATGAGAGCGGGAGCCTCCGCTCGACGTAAGAAACGATAGTCCTTCTTTTCCTCTCCGCGGTCGTTACGAGGCCCGTCGCCTTGTGTTCGCCGCGACAAGGAGAACATCATGCCTGAGCTACCCGATGTAGAGAGCATCCGGTTGTACCTCCTTCCTAAGGTGCAAGGTAAGACTATCCAGGGCGTACGCCTGGAATGGCCGGCGGCGGTGCAGCGGACCGTCCCTACTCAGTTCAAGGCAGCCGTGCGAGGCCAGAGCGTCCGCGATGTCCGGCGGCGGGCCAAGTACCTGCTGCTTCCTCTGTCCGGCGGCCAGACTCTGGTCCTTCATCTGGGCATGACCGGCGCGTTGGTCGTCTCACCGCTGAAGGCTGAGCCTCTCCGCTTCGCTCACAATATCTTTGAGCTGAGCGACTGCCTGGTGCAGTTCGTGGACCCGCGCAAGCTGGGGCGCATCTGGCTCACCAAAGACCCTGCCGCTGTGCTCAACGAACTGGGACCCGAGCCTCTGGACGCTGCGTTCACCGCTCAGGCCCTCTACGAAAAGCTCCAGGCCACCAGCGCCGTGGTCAAGGCCGCGCGGTGCGACCAGTCTGTGGTGGCGGGTATTGGCAATATCTATGCCGACGAGGTGCTGTTCCAGGCCCGCGTCTCGCCGCTGCGCAAGGCCAATGACCTGGAACGCAAAGAGGCAGGCGCCCTCCGGCAGGCGATGCAGAAGGTGCTGCCCCGCGCCACGGCGGGCCTGCTCAAAGTCTTGCCCACGGCGCAGCCGCCCAGCGAGTCGGAAGCGGGTCTAAGGTACTCTTGGTGCCGCGCTCTCCCAAGGCCCCATGCCCGCGCTGCGGCGCGCCCATCGAGCGGGCCGTGGTCCGGGGCCGTGGCTCCTACTACTGCAAGCGGTGCCAAAGCTGACAAGCCTGGCCTTTTCCGCTACACTACAAGAAAGCCAGTCAGCGAGGATGGAGGCCCGCGGTGCCCCTGTACGAGTACTATTGCTCCCAGTGCAAGAGCACGTTCGAGAAGCGGTTGCCCATGTCCCGGTCACAGGGCGATGAGCCCTGTCCTGAGTGCCAGAAGCCATCCAAGCGGGCCATCTCGGTTTTCGCCTCGTTCGTATCCGGGGGTGAGGCGACGATGTCAGCGGATCGGCCCAGCCCCAGTGACATGGCCGGCGGCATGTGCGGCAACGGCGGGTGCGACGCCTGTCTCTAGTCGGGCTTTGGCAAGGGTTGGCCTGAAAGAATCGCCTGCGGCACAGCGGTCGCCATCGCTAGGGCCCGCTTCTCGCCGATAAGCTTGGCCGCCGCCCATACGCCATCAGCCAGGTCAGGGTTGCGTGGACCGTCCGGCACGTGGCAGTCGGAGGCGATGACCTGGACCAGGCCCTTGGCGACCAAGCGCTCCGCTACTTTCTTGACGCGGGAGCCAAAGACTCCTGTCAGGCTGCCCGCCGTCACCTGGGCCAGCATCCCACGCTCCACCACCGGCGCCAGAAATTCCGGCCGCTCCTGGATCTGCGCCTGCCGTTCGGGATGGGCGATGAGTGGGATATAGTCCTGGAGTTGCAACTGGAACAACTCTTCCTCCCAGTAGAGAGGGAGCTGCAAGAAGGGCAGCTCCACGAGCACATAACGGCTGCCGTTGTACGTGAGGCCGGCCCCTGCCTGGACGCGTTTGGCCGTGTCCAGGAGAAGCGAGTTCTCCATTCCAAGCACGACCGTTAGCGGTAACCTTTCCTTCCCCAGCGTCTCGTTGGCCTGATCGCATAGTCGCCGCAGCGTAGCGATGTCTTCCCACGAAGCCCGGTCACGGCTATGGGGCGTCGCCACGATGGTCCCGGTGCCGCCCTGGGCGGCGCGTCGCAGCATACGCATCGTATCGTCCCAGCTCTTGGGGCCGTCATCCACGCCAGGAAGGACATGACTGTGCAGGTCTATGAAGGGCAAGCTTGTCGCCTCTGCTTTTGGTCTATGGTCATGTGTACGCAAAGGAAGGGCCACAGGGTTTCGCTTTACTAGACGTATTCTACCGCAGGGACAGACGAGTCCGGCCTGGGACGCCAAAACGCGCAGCAAGCCAATGGACGGCGTGGACGCGAAATACTACTTTAGGCGAATTGACCGGAGGACCTAAACTCGGCTACACTAAAGTAACAATATAGTAACAACATCACGCTTAGGCAGCAAAGAAAGCTCTTTACCACAAATCAACATGCGAAGCCTTCGGGAAGCACTAGTGGAGCTAAGAAAGAGCGGGCGTCGTGACTACCGACGTTCAGAGGCTGCTCGGCATCGTTGTTTCTTCGCTGCTGGGCCTGGGGATGTATGGCTGGGTGCGCCAACCGCGCTGTTGCGCGGAGCAGGCGCAGACATGGAGGTGAGGCCATGAGGCTTCTTTCGGAGGCGTCGCCCGTCGCTACCCTTGCCCCAAGCCGCCGGGTACGCATTCTCGTTGTCGATGACGAGCCTGGCGTACTGGCTTTGCTCCATGATTGGCTGACGGCCGCCGGCTACCAGGTCGATACTGCCTTGAGCGCTCAGGAGGGGCTTGACCTCTTCAACGCCCGTCGCCCGGCGCTGGCGATCATCGATCTCCTCATGCCACAGGTGAACGGCCTGGAGTTGTGCAAGGGTATTCGCGCGGTTTCCTCGACTCCGATCATCGTGTTGACGGCGCTCAACGATGTGAGGCACAAAGTCCAGGCCCTGGAGTTGGGCGCGAACGACTACGTCCCCAAGCCGACGACCAGAGACAACCTGCTCGCGCGGGTCAGCGCGTTCCTGCGGCATGCGGACGCCGCGAGTTGACGGAGCGCGTGGGTCGTTTGGAGCGCTTTCAACTTCGAACGGCAAACAGCGGTCCTATCCTCTTGCTCCCTCCAGGATGCCTCCGTATACTCTAGTGTCCGGAACGTAGCTCTGGAAAGCGACGAGACACACCATCCATGCACTATGACGTTGTGGTCGCAGGCGGCGGCCCCGCCGGTTCCAGCGCCGCCCGCGACTTGGCCCGCGCCGGCATCAAGGTCCTGGTACTGGAAGAGCACGCGCAGATCGGGAGGCCACTTCACTGCTCTGGGTTCGTCACGCCGCGTACCTTGACCCTGGCCGGGGTCGGCGACGGGATGGTCGTGAGCCAGGTGAAGGGGGCTGTGGTCCACGGGCCGGGCGGCGCGCGTCTCGAACTGGGCGGCGACAAAGTGCGGGCCCACGTCCTCGACCGGCCGCAGTTCGATGCCCTGCTCGTGGAATCGGCCCAGGAAGCGGGCGCCGAGCTGCTCTTGCAGAGCAAGCTGGCGTGCATTGAGCGGGTCAATGGCCATCTGGCGCTGGAGGTCCAGCGCAACGGCCAGCGCCGACAGGTCACGACGAGCCTGCTTATTGGGGCGGACGGCGCCCGCTCCACCGTCGCCCGGTGGATGGGCCAGTCGCCCAAGGAGGTGATCTGGGCCGTGGGCGCGGAGGTGGAGCTGGCGGAGCAGCCGTCGGAGATGGCCCAGGTCTTCGTCGGGCGGACGGTGGCGCCCGACTGGTTCGGCTGGACTATCCCCATCGCGCCGGGCCGGGCACGCATCGGCATCGGCGTGCCCTACACCAACGGCAACACCAAACCCATGAAGCCGCGTCACTGTCTGGACCGCATGGTGGAGGCTTTCCCCGAGCAGTTCCGGGGATTCAGCGTCATCTCCTTCTCCGGCGGCTTCATCCCCCTCTACTCCAGCATCCGGACCTACGGCGACCGCGCGCTGCTGGTGGGCGACGCGGCCTGCCAGGTGAAACCCACCTCCGGCGGCGGCATCTACACCTCTCTGGTCGCCGGCCGGCTCGCAGCGCGGACGGCGCTGGAGGCGCTGGGCGCAGGCGATACATCGGCCAAGTACCTGGCGCGCTATGAGAAGGCGTGGCGGCGGGCCTTCGGAGCGGAGTTGGAGCGGGGTCTTGACGTGCGGCGTATCTACAAGCATCTGGGCGACGCCGAGTTGAAGCGAGTGATGGGTCTGCTGCGGCTCAAGCCGCTCCAGAGCATCATCCAGCGGGACGGCGATATCGACTATCCGTCGCGGATGTTCGGGTTCCTGGCCCTGGCCTCGCCGCAACTGCGGGGCCTGCAAGCTATGTTCGGCTTCCTCTCCTCGTCCTGGAGCCGGCTGCTCGGGCGCCCGCGCTGATCGTATACAACCTGCCCGAAGCCCTCACCCCCTGGCCCCCTCTCCTCAGGACAAGGGGGATAAGAAGAGAAGGTGGGGGGACACCCCCCACGCCCCCTGACAGAGAACCCAGGTTCTTTGTACTTTCCTATTCGTGGGTGTTCGGTTTATAGCCCCATGCATAAAGGGCTAAACACCGCGTCGTCATTGCGAGTCCGCCATAGGCGGACGTGGCAATCTGGAGGCGTAGGGGTACGCCCAATCCCCGCCAGATTGCTTCGCTCCGCTCGCAATGACGATTGAGGGGCGATGTTTAGGGATCACTACAAAGCTCCGTAGGTTTAGGGCAGGCCCTTACGGCACGCCGATGGCGCCGAAGGTGAAGGCGTGCATGGTCAGGGCATCGGAGTTGGAGATGATCTTCAGTTCGTGGGTGCCGAAGTCGGTGGCGTTGACCAGACTGTACATGCGCGACATCTCTACATCCACGTAGCTGCGCCCCTCCTCGTCTACACGCACGTCCAGCCCCCGGTTGGAGGCGTCCATGGGCTTGTCGTCCAGCCACAGGTAGACCCGGTACGGCTGGCCCGATTCGTTGCTCATTACCAGGTTCACCGTCTTGGCCCGGTACACCAGCAGCAGGTAGTCCTCCAGGCCCTGGGTGGCTTGGCCATGCCGGACGAACTCGTTGCTGTTGTACCACAGGCCCTCGAAGTACACGGTGTGCAGGCGGCGCTCGCCGGAGTCTTTGTAGAGATTGGCCGCGTCCAGGCTGAACCCTGATCCAGGGGTGTAGCTCCCGCGCAGGAGCCCGGTTATGCCCAGGTAGGTTTCCGGCGTCATCTGGGTGAAGGCGCTGCGGGACGCCTCCTGAGGGTCTTGGCTGAGCGGGATGCCCGTCACGTCATAGCCCGCTTCCAGGAGCACCTTCTGGATCCAGGAATCGGTCTCCCGGTACTTGCCTTCGCCGATGTTGTCGTAGCGGACGTAGCCATCCTTGTCGATGAGGAACTTATGGGGCCAGTACTGGTTGTCGAAGGCCTGCCAGGTCTTGAAGTCGTTGTCCAGGGCCACAGCGTACTGGATGCCCTCTTCCTGCACGCTGCGCGACACGTTCTCTGGCTTCTTCTCGAACTCGAACTCCGGCGAATGAACGCCGACGATGACCAGCCCCTTGTCTTTGTACTTGTTGTGCCACTCCTGGAGGTACTTGAGGGTGCGGATGCAGTTGACGCAGCTATAGGTCCAGAAGTCGACCAGCACCACCTTGCCGCGCAACTGGGCTAGGGAGAGGGGTTCCGTGTTGACCCATCCGGTGATGCCGGCGAAGTCCGGCGCCGCCACGCCTTTGCCAGGGAACTGGCGGGAGGACTCGGTGACCGCCCGCTCCGGCGTGGTGATGGCTGGGGCCTGCCCGAACAGATCGGGCGACACCTGACCCTGGCCCCTGAAGACAATGGTGGGGAGCACAATCGCCAGAGTCACAGCGGCGATGAGGGCGAAGGCGAAGGCGAAGACCAACGGGTTGGCGCGCCGCTTGGCCGCCGCCTCTTCACTCTGTCGGCGTGGCATCTGCATGGACGATACCTCTTTCTACTTACGGTACCATAGAGAGCCTATCCGAGCACCCTCACCCCCTCGGTCCCCCTCTCCTGCGCAGGAGAGGGGGAGGAAAAGGAGGAGTGGGGGGACACCCCCCATGCTCCCTGGCCCCGATGCCATTGGGGCACTCCCTCAGTTTTCGATAGGCTCTTATAGGCTACGACCCCGGCCCGCGCTCTGGATGCACGCCATCCTAGCGGACGAACAGCACGGCGACGCCGCACCCCAGCTCGGCCAGCATGAGGAGCATGGACAGGCCATGCCCTCGGCGGAAGGCGCGCCGCAGCGGATGGTCCAGCGGCGCCTGGTCGATCGGCCCCAGGAGTCGGCGCAGGCCGCGCAGGTAGGGCGATAGTACCAGGCCGGAGAGGGCGGCGGCAAGGGCCATCGCGCCCAGGAGAGCGTAGCGGGCGGTTGCCGCCGTGGTCACCGACTCCTCCCACAGGGCGGCGCGCACCGCCACGGCAATCGCAAGTAGGGCGATGGCGCTCGCCTTCATCGCGTCGAGCCGACGGAGCAGGCCGCCCGTCAGCGTCCCCGCCGCCTCCCGCGACGGCGACAGCCGGAAGACGGCGGGCGCGGCCAGCAGTCCGATGAGGACGATGCCGCCCAGCCACAGTGCCAGGGCGAGGTAGTAGAGGGTCTCGGTGATGGCGGAGGGGTAGGTGTTCACAGGCTATAGACCATCTCGATAATCATTCTTCCACCCCGCAATGAATTGCGGGGCATCCATGCCCCCGAATTCATTCGGGGGTCGCACGATGGAATATCGGGACCACTTCCAGTCCTTGCTGTTGACCGCTTGTGTGAGAAGGGTGCGGCGCTCTTCACATTGCCATCGTATACGAAATGGCGCTACAATGACAGTCGTGGTCGCCGCGGGCCGTTAGCTCAGGGGTAGAGCACCTGCCTTTTAAGCAGAGGGTCGTGGGTTCGAATCCCACACGGCCCCCCAGTGAGATCCGAACTGTATCTGTTGCCTCAATGGGATGATGTAGAATGTCGGCATGATAGGACCACGGTATTGGCTACTGGCCCTTGCTTTCGGCTTATCACTTGTAGCGGCTTGCACTCTACCTGAGCCGCCACCTACAGCAACCCTGGCCCCTACGCCCACGGCTAGCCTGACCCCTGTGCCTACTCCGCTAGCGACCGTTATTCCGACACCAACACCTATGGCCACTTCCAAGCCAAAGCCCACGCCTACGTCAGCATCCAGTCCTACCGCAACACTCAAGCTTACCGCTTCCCCATCTCCCTTTCCTACTCCAACGCCAGAACCCACCTCAACGCCCGCTTCGATGAGCGAGCCTCCTCAAAAAGGAGACTGGATTATCACAACATCCTTGAAAGTCGAAGACAGAACGATAACCTTGAACGGCAACCTGGTCATAAAGGGAAACGGTAGGTTAACCCTGGAGAGGACCACGCTCAAGGTGAATTCCGGCTTCGATGGGCAGTACAAGATATCGGTTGAGGCTGGAGGCTCCATGTACATCTACGGGAGCGCCATCACCGCAGCGAACCAGGAGCATAGATTCGCTTTCGTTGTCAGTGGCTCAGCCTTTGAGATGGAGAACAGCGAGTTGCACGGCGTGGGGTGGCAAGGGGGCAAGTTCGAGTTTGTCGGTGACGAGGTAAAGGGGCTGCTGATAAAAACCCCGGGGGCTGTGCTTGAGAACAATATCATATCTGGCAATTTCATTGGGACAATCCTGAGGGGAGACAAGATTACCCTGAAAGGGAATGAATTCAATTCGAACGATTACCAGGCACTGTATATTGCTAGCTCTGGCAACACGATTACAGGTAACAGGTTTCACCACGCTACTACCTTTGACTCGGTTATTGTCACTATGGATAGGTCCCACAACAACACTATTACTGACAACACCTTTGTACAGAAGCCACTGTTACGCTGGCAGAATATGGGTGGAATCAGCGCCTGGCATTCGTGGAACAATGTCATAGCTGATAACACAATGGATGTTGATTGGCCTGTAGGAATGGTCAGCAGTTCTAACAACGTCATCCGCAACAATACCTTTACTGTCAGGGAAGTAGCGGTATGGCTCAGAGCAGGCGTAAACAACAGAATTGAGAATAACGACATTCAATTGATGGGGTCAGTCAGGTTCGGTATACTGCTGATTTATGCCCATGAAAACATAGTGGCAGGTAACAAAATATGGGGAGCTTCTCGGGGAGGCTACGGGATTCTCTATCTTGACCACTCCGATAGGAATCGCCTTCTTAATAATCAAGTCTCAGTGCCAGTGCGAATGTCTTCCGTCTTTCTCCTCGCCTCCGAAGATAACTGGATATCTGGTAATCAAATATCTGATGGTGAAATCGGTCTTTTTCTTTTCTATCAAGCTGATGGGAACAAGATATTTGGTAACTCAATAGCTTCGGCTCAGAACGCCGTCACTATTGATGGTTCTTCAGGGAATCTTATCTATCAGAACAATCTCAGCTACCAAAAGGGGGCACCATATGATAATGGCGCCAACCGCTGGGACTCCGATGGAAGAGGAAACTACTGGAAAACCTACCAGGGAAAGGACTCCAACGGGGATGGTATAGGGGATACCCCATATTCACTGGTGCCCGCGGGTGAAGATAAGTACCCTGCCATTAAGCCTGTAGAGGTCAAGGCGTTACCGGTCCCTGAGACGAAGCCGGTTTCCTTTGCCCAAGGGCCTCAGTTCACAGACGTGAACACCATTGTTGTGAAGGGCGAAAAGGTCATCGAGAGTCAGACCTTTGTCATAGAAGCGGGCGGCATATATGTAGAGCCTACTGGCAGCCTGGTAATCAGAGATAGTACTCTTGTCCTTGGTGGCAAGGGGCTTGTAAACGTAGAGGCGCGTGGAGGAGGCTCCATACGCATCGAGCGGAGTATCATCAAAGCTGCCGAGGATGGCTATGGCTTCCAGTTAATAGTCGGCCAGGATTCAACTCTGGTAATGAAGGACAGCGAGTTACACGATGCCTCTTGGAATATCGGTGGAGGGCTGTTTGTAGAACGGGCCAAGAGCGCTGTTATCGCAAACAGCGTGATAACCGGCTCACAAGCTGGCGTATATCTGGGGCATGTTGGCTCGGCGAGAGTTGTGAATAGCACCTTCAAGGGCACTTACCAGGGAATTTTTGTTGATACTTCCAGCAATGTCATAGTTGAAGGCAATACTGTTGACGGATTTATCCAGAGCGGCGTTGACATGATGGACTGGGAAGAAGCACGCGACGTGATGGTGGCTAACAATACCATACTGAACGGTTGGGGCACAGGGATGATAATCACTAGCAACTCACTTGTCGAAAACAATAGGATAGAGAGCAGCCCAAGCGGCATATCCATTAAGGGAGACAACAACATTATACGAGGTAACAGCATTCTGAATTCAGGTGGAGGTTTATGGGCAGATGGCAAGAATAACCTCATTTACCAGAACAACCTGTTCTCGGGTCAGGCAGGGGACAACGGCAGTGGCAACCGTTGGGATGATGGCAGTAAGGGTAACTACTGGAGCAACTACACTGGGAAGGATGCCAACGGGGACGGGATAGGCGACACGCCCTATACCGTGCCTCCCAACGGAGTTGACCGCTACCCGCTGACGAAGCGCTTCGAGTGAATCCGAGTTGTCATGAAACTGCTCGTCCGGCAAGTCACAAGCTGCTGGCATGTGGTTTCGGACGGGCCAAGAGCCGCCTCAGCTTGGACACCAGGTCAGGCCGCGTGGTCAACTAGCGAATCACCCTCACCTCGACACCGGCTGAGAGGTGTTGCCAGGTCCGGTCGGCGGTGAGGGCGGGTAGGCCAGGCATCCGGGCCAGGCTGTGTTCAACATTGACTGTGGGGCAGTAATGGTTCTATAACGGAGCTAAGAGCGCAATTCTGGAGGAAGCTGTGAGCGCCACCAAACTCTCTGTGAGCGAAGCCAAAGAGCGGCTGGCGGCTCTCGGTTTCAGGACCGGCGACGATTCAACAGCCTGGGTGCGGGAGTTGCGTGATGCCCGCTAAGGTAGTGTCAGGGGAAGAATCCTTCCTTTTGCCCGCAAAAGTGATTGAATTCGGGAGCGGCAAGTGACATAATAGGACACTTGATTGGAGCGCTTTCAAAACCTAGTTGACGTGAGGAGGTGGTTATGAAAGTGCGTTTAGTGGACATCGCCGCCGGGGAAGAGTTGCTGGTGGCGAAATGCCCGCGCTGCCCCACCGCCTTCGCGGTCGCGGCTGTGAGCAAGGAGTACAGCGGCATGGTGGAGGCGCGGTGCTTCGACTGCGATGCTATCCTCGCGTTTTACACCTCGAAGCGGGGCGACAGCCGGGCGATCTGGTCGCTGGAGTCCGTGGAGAAGGAGACCAGCACGCTTCGCTCCACGGCGGTGTAGCCCTCGCGGCGGTCTGAGGAGGTCGCGACATGGCGAGTGTAGCCGAACGAATCCCGGACGTGGTCAGTGAGCGGGTGTTCGCCCGGTCCGGGGGCCGGTGCGAGTGCGCGAGGCCACACACGGGGCAGCAGGCGCCGCACCACGGCGGGCGCTGCTTGAGGCGGTTCTCGCGATTCGGTGGGCATTGGGAGTCGCGCGTCGTGTCCGCCGAGGCGGTGAGGCGCGCCGATAAGGTAGTCCAGTGCGAGGCGTTGTGCCTGGCCTGCGCGCAACTGCTGGAAGCCGAGAGCCGGTGACGCGGAGCCTAACCCCCTCTCCACAGGAGAGGAGGGATTAAGAAACTGAGATGGGGGGACATCCCCCATGCCCCCTGACAGGGAACCTGGGTTCCCTGTACTCTCCTGTTTCTGCCGTGGAAATGAAAAGCCTTGTCGCTCGGGGGTAGGGGGACTTTTGCCCAGGGCCTAGATGGCGCAGCCGACGTCCCATCCTTCCCGCACCGCTTCGAGAGCGCTACGCGGGCGAGTGGCGTCGCCCACGACGTAGACTTCTGGCGCTAAACCTTGGAGGCTGGCGGCGAACTCGCGCGAGGCGTGAGAGCCTACGGCCAGCACAACGGTGTCCGCCGCCGGCAGGGCCTTCTCGCCCTCCTTGGTCTCCACGACGATGCCGTCGGAGTGGATAGCTTTGACTTTGGCCGAGCGCATGCTCTGCACGCCTCGCTGGTCCAGGAGGCGGCGCAGGTGCCAGCGCACCGTCGAGGGCATATCGGCGCCGATATACTGCTGCATCTCCAGCACCAGGACCTTCTTTCCCGCGACGGCCAGGGAATGTGCCGTCTCCAGGCCCACGGAGTTGCCGCCGATGATCACGACGCGCTCCCCTATGGGCGTTTGCCCCCAGAGGACATCCCAAGCGGTGACGGCGCGCTCGATGCCGGGGATGGGTGGGATCATCGGCTTTGCACCGGTGGCGACAACGATGGCGTCGGGCCGCTCGTTTGCCACCGTCTCTTGGGTAGCGTGGGCCCCCAGTCGCACCTGCACGCCGTGTTGCTCGACCTGCCGAGTCAGCCAGCGCAGGAAACGGAGATAGCCCTGCTTGAGAGGAGGGGCCGCGGCGAGGTGCCACTGGCCCCCGAGTTCGCGGGCTTCTTCATAGAGCGTCACAGTATGGCCCCGGCGGGCCGCGCTGTAAGCGGCCTCCAGTCCGGCCAGTCCCCCGCCTATTACCAGCACCCGCTTCTTCCGCTGGGGCGGCGCTACCGACATTCCTTCCCGTCCCACCTGCGGGTTGACGGTGCACGTAATCGGCTCGACCTTGTCCAGCTCCTTCATGCACCCCTGGTTGCAGTAGATGCAGGGGCGGATGCTGTCCCGGTCCCCTCGGCTGGCCTTGAGGGGAAGGTCGGGGTCTGCGATGAGAGGACGCCCCAGCGCCACCAGGTCGGCCTTTCCTTCCTGAACGGTGCGCTCCGCCAGGTCGACGCTTTCGATCCGGCAGGCGACGCCCACGGGGATGCGGACGCGGCGCTTCACCCTGGCGGCGACATCGACGTACAAGGCTGGCGCGGCGTAGAACGGCGCAATGGTCACCGGATAGGAGCCGTACACCCCTCCTGACACGTTAATGAGGTCGGCGCCGGCCTCCTCTGCCAGCGCGGCGATCGCCTCGGTTTCCTCGGGGAGGAGTCCCCCGTCGATGTTGTCGTTGCCGTTGATCCGGCAGCTTATGGGGAAGGCGCGTCCGACTTTCTGCCGGGCGCGGCGCAGGATGTCGGTGAGGAAGCGCGACCTGCCTCTAAGGTCGCCGCCGTAGCCGTCAGCGCGCTGGTTCGACCGCGCGGACAAGAACTGGCTGACCAGGTAGCCGTGAGCGGCGTGGATCTCCGCTAGGTCGAACCCGGCGTCCCGGGCGCGGCGCACCCCCTCCGCATAGTCCTCGACCAGAGCCTCGATCTCCGCTGCCGCCAGCTCCCTGGGCATGCGCCTGGTCACCGGGCAGGGGATGGGCGACGGGGCGACCGGTTCGTCTGGGAACGGGCTCTGGCGCCCCTGGTGCAGCACTTGAATGCCCACCTTCGCGCCGTGGGCGTGGACGGCGGCGGAAATTTGCCGCAGCTCCGGCACGAACTCGTCGGCATGCAGCCGGATGAAGTCCGCTGGGACATCCCGCATGACCATGCCGGCGGCCACCATCACCAGACCGGCGCCACCCTTGGCCCGGGCTGCCAGGAAGTCGAGGTACTGTTGCCGGGAGAGGAGGGAGAGGCCGATGGGAGCGAAGGCGAGCCGATTCTGAAGGGTGAGCGTCCCGACGCGAAGGGGGCTGAAAAGGCCTGGCCGGGCAAGCGCTGTCATGTATCCTCCTCTGTCATGTGCGGGCGTGCAGGGTCAGTTACAGAGCCTAGTACTGCGCCCTAAACCTTGCGGTGCTGCCGTTGCGAGCGAGACTGCGAGCGAAGCAATCTGGCGGTGGGATAGTGCGCCCATCCCCGCCAGATTGCCACGCCCGCCTTCGGCGGACTCGCAATGACGAGATGGTGTTCTATGCAGCCTATTTCGCTACCCATACTAGCCTCGCTAGGCCCGGGCGACCTGGGGAATGACCTCTTTGGCCAGGATTTCGGCGGCCTGGATGCTTCCCGCTGGGCCGGGCTTCCCGCCTTGCACGGCGTAGTGTCCGCATAAGTGCCCGATGCCGATGTCCTGGTAGCGCTTGAGAGAGCGGGCGAGCTGGTCCGGATTTCCTCGGTAGGTGGGCGAGATACTATCGCCCACGTAGGAGAACTCGGCCTCTCCCCCGCCCTTGGCGTCCTTGTCGATAACGAGGCGGACGCTGGTGCTCAGGGCCAGTTCGTGGAAGGGGCGGCCCTCGGCGGCGCACAGTTGTCGCAAGCGCTCGATGGAGGCGCGCTCCTTGTCCACTGTCTGCCCCGGGGAACGCCAGCCGTTGCCCAGGCGGGCCGTCCGCCGCAGCGCCGCCTCGCTTATGCCCCCGACCCAGATAGGCGGGTGCGGCTTCTGCACCGGCTTCGGGGTGAAGGTGAACCCGGAGAAGCGGTACCAGGTACCCTCGAAGTGGGGGCTGTCCTTTGTCCATAGCTCTTTGAAGATACGGATGTGCTCGTCTGTGAGGGCGCCGTGGCGCTCCGTGGTTGGCGCGCCCAGAAGCTGCATCTCCTCCTTGAGCCAGCCTGGCCCTACTCCCAGAACCACCCGCCCGTTGGAAAGGCAGTCCACGGTGGCGACCACCTTGGCGGTGTAGATAGGGTGCCGGAGCGGGAGGACGAGGACGCCGGTGGCGAACCGGATGCGCGTGGTGACGGCAGAAAGGGCTGCCATAACGGTGAGGGGCTCCCAATAGGCGTTCTGGGGATCGCTATAGACGAAGCGGCCCTCTCGGTTATAGGGGTAGGAGGAGTTGCTGTTGTCGATGGACAGGATATGGTCCGCCAGCCAGGCCAATTCGTAGCCGAGCTCTTCTCCCATCCGCACGTACTCCAGGAAGTAATTCCTTGCTTCTGCCACGGGCATGGGGTTGATGTTGCGAAGCATGATGCCGAAACGCATGGTTAACCTCTCAGTCCAAAGTCGGCTCCGGTGCGGGCGCGGCAATCGGCGGTGTCAGGCCAGGCCGCGTTCTCTTGAGTGAAGTCATCTTTGACTATCGGCCCGCCAGCCCGCTCTCCAGCAGTGTGTCCTCCAGCGCTGCCACTAGCCGGTCAATGTGCTTCGTGGTCATGGCCGTGCACAGGTAGCCGGTGCCGCGGGCAAATGGCATGAACCCCCTGGCCCGCAGCCCCAAAACGATGCCTCTGATCACTTCGTGGTCGGAGCTGGCGGCGCCGGCGTAATCCACCACCTTATTGGGTGTCCAATGGAGAGCGAAGAAGTGCCCCATGCCGGTGACCTGCAACGGCACCTCGTACTTTCGGGCGACTGCGGCGATGCCTTCGCGGGCGCGGTCGCCGAGGGCGTGCAGCTTGCGAAAGGCGGCAGGCGTGAGCAGCTTCAGATGGGCGATGCCCGCCGCCAGAGAGAGTGGATGGCCGCCGGTGGTGCCGCCATGCGCCACCACCGCGCCTCCGGGCTGCGCCGGGTCCATGAGGCCCATGATGTCGGCGCGGCCGCCATAGGCCCCGAGGGGCAGGCCGCCGCCAATCGCTTTGCCCAGGGTAGTGAGGTCGGGCGCGATGCCAAACAATTCCTGCGCGCCGCCTCGGGCCAGGGTAAAGGTGACGACTTCGTCGAAGATGAGGAGCACGCCGCAACGCTTGGTGACCTCGCGGATGCGCTTGTGGAAGCCGGGCAGGGGCGGGATCATGCCGTTGGTGCACATCATGGGCTCCACAATAACCGCTGCGAGCTTGTCCTTTTCCCGCTCGATGATCTCTTCGCAGGCCTTGGCGTTGTTGAAGGGCAGCAGCACAACGTTCTCGGCGACGCCGGGCAGCAGACCGACGTTGCTGCGCCCGTTGGCGATGGTCACACTGTCGTGGGTGCCGTGGTAGGCGCCGTCCCACTTGGCGATCTTGGGCTTCTTGGTGAAGGCCCGCGCCAGCCGGACAGCGGCCAGGGTGGCCTCCGTACCCGAGTTGCTGTAGCGGAGTTGCTCCAGCGAAGGCATGCGTTGCTGGAGCATGCTGGCGTGCCTGTAGACCAGGTCCGCGACCGGCGTGCCGAAGGTTGTCCCATGTTGAAGTTGCTCGGCGATGGCCGCCCGTATCTTCGGGTGGTTGTGGCCCACCGGAAGGATCCAGTCGCCATACAGCAGGTCCACAATCTGCCGCCCGTCGACATCGTAGACATAGCAGCCTTCGCCCCGGCGGATATAAAGGGGGTGTGGCCGCACAAAAGCGATGCCAGCCGGACTGCCGCTGGGGACGATACTGCTGGTCCGCTCGTAGGCTCGGCGGGAGCGCGGCGTGGCTGTCTTGTAGCGCTCCTCGGCGGCGGCGAGAAACCTCTTGGTGTCGGCTGCCGGCGGGTGTCCTGTCATGACTGTGCGTTTCCTTTCAAGAAGCAGGTTGGGGGTGTGGCCTGGCTCATGCCACGTGCCTGATAGTATGGCGTAGGAAAGGGCTTGTCAACAGAACGTGCGGGCCTGGAGGAGGTCAATGATCGCGGGCGTAAAGCGGGTGGCCGCACCGCTTGCACCTGTGGTTTCTCCCATCGTAGGGTGGATGGCGCGGCGCTTCGAACAGCGCGCCCTGCGGCTCCCTGTCGCCGCTCAGCCAGCCTTCGGGCGTTGGATCGCCCAGCACGTCATCCACGCAGTTCTGGCACACGTCCACCGTCGACGGATCGTTCCCGGTCCGCGTGCTCCAGGCGCTGACCGCAGGCCCTTGATTTGACAGGCGAGGGGCCATGCATCTCCCTCCGTGGCGGTGTGTTCCAACGGCTCTACACGTGGACGGTCACACGGCCCTCGTCCGGTTTCTCAGGGCGGCGAGGTCCCGTAGCGATGGCCTGCTATTCGTAGACTTGGCGGGTAACGTGGCGGAAGAGACGGCGTCCTGACCGCCATGTGCGCCAGCGACCCCATTATGCAAGGTCTCAACTGCCTGGCGCAACACCTTTCGCTGCACAGTGGAGAGTCGGCCGGTCGTTCGCGCCCCCGCAGCGCACGGGAGGCCCCCGCCGCCAAAGGAGCGCGCCAACTGCTCCACCGTCACACCGCCGCGCGACCGAAAGCTGAGCCGCACGGTATTCGGCTCCGTCTCATGGAACAGCACAGCCAGTTCAGCCCCGGCTACGGTCAGGGCCTGAGAGGCGAAGCCCTCCAGGGCGGCTGGCGTCTGCCGCCAGCGGCGGAGGTCGTCGAGAGTGATGGCGCCCCACACCAATCGCCCTTTTGCAGCGGTGTGCAGCCCGCTCAGGAAGTGGGCGAGGAGCCGCAGGCGGCCCACGGGCCAGGAGGCGAACAGGGACTGTTGGACTCTCTCCACCGAGGCGCCGGCCTCCAGGAGCTCCGCCGCTATGCGATGAATCCGTGGCGAGGTGTCGGGGATGCGGAAGCCCTGGGTGTCGAAGACGATGCCTGTGTACAAGGCTTCGGCCATGGAAGGCGTGATCCGCACCGGCATATATCGCAGCAGGTCCACCATCGCCTCGCACGCCGAGCAGGCGTCCGGTCGGTGAAGCTCCACTCGGGCCCACCCGCTGTCCGCGTGGTGGTCTATCATCACGGTCTCGCCGGTGGAGTATTTCGCCAGGGCTGGCGCGAGTCGGCCTGTCCTGCCGGGGTTCGCCGCATCGAGGAGCATGATGACATCGGCCTGCGCCAGCACGTGGTCGTGCCGTCGCGGCTGGTAGACCTGGAAGGCTTCGGTTCCGGCGATGAACTGGCAGTGGGGCGGCGTCGGGTCGCTGTTGATAACATCCACCCGTTTCCCAAGCTGGAGCAGCGCCTCGGCCATCGCCGCTTCGGCCCCCAAACCGTCCCCATCCGGATAGACGTGGGTTGTCAGGACAAAGCGCTGGCGCTGCTCAATAACCCGCCATACGCGCTGGCAGGCTTGCGCGGTCGTGTCGCTTTTCCCGTTCCTCATCATCGCTGTACCCGCTTCTAGGCCTTTTCGGGCGCTCCGTCTACCTGGTACGTTAGCTTGCCATAATACCACATCGCCCTGAACACGCCCTGAAAACTCCATGGGCTCTACTGAAAAGCGCCTGAAAAAGCTGCCCAGCCAGCGTCCAGCGCCACTCGTCCACCCGCCTGTTCACAAGACCGGAGTCGTCCTGTAGAATGGGACGCACCTCACGACGCTGAAAGGAGAGCGCATGGCCAGTCGACAACAATCCGCAGGAACGGACCCGGCAGCCCGCTTGAAGGCGATTGAAGACAGGTTAGCGATCATGGACACTATGTATACCTACGCCCACAGTATCGACTACGGGAGAAAGGCCGACTTTCTCGATTGCTTCACCGTCGACGGCGTTATCGAGCACCGGTGGCGCGGGCAGGGCAAGGAGGACCATCACGAAGGCCGGGTTGCTCTTGCGAAGCACTTCGCTGACATCGCTCCCCTCAAGAGGTGGCAAAAGCACCTGCTCCTGAACCCCCTCATCAAGGTCAACGGCAACACCGCCTCCGCAGAGAGCTTCTGGGTCTTCTTGCGGGATGCCGAGGGCGCTCCTATTGTGCGCTCCTTCGGTCGCTATCGTGACCTGCTGGTAAAGGGAAGGGATGGGAAATGGCGCTTGCGGGAGCGCATCATCGAGCCGGAAGCCCGCGCCGGCTACAGCGCCCGCATGGCAAGCATGCTCCAGGCCCAGGGTAGGTAACGCCGCGCGTCATGGCGCGTAGCCGACTCCAACCAGCGGTTGCCACGCGCCCAGCACCATGCTACAATACGGCGACTTTCGCACGGGAGGCATTCATGAAGGTCAAGTCAGTCTTTGCGGGCTTCCTTCACAGCGATCCAGGACACCATAAGGCCTTCAACACCTGGCACGACTACGACCACCGCCCCGAGAACCACGGCCCCATTCCCCACATCTTCCACTCGCAGCGCTGGGTGGCGCCGCCGGACTACGTGAAGCTGCGCGGCGCGGTCAACCTGCCCAAAGGCGGCGGCCAGTACTTCGCCATGTACTGGAGCACCGCCACGGCGGAGCAACTCGCCTACGACATGACGGTGGTCCGGGAGAAGCTTCGCGTGCTGGGCCGCTGCGGCCCCATTGACCGCGACTTCACGGCGGTGTGGCGCGACCGCATGCATTTCGTATCGGCCCAGGTCCGCCCCGGCCTGGCCCTATCGGCGGACGCGGTGCCCGTCAGTCCGCACAAGGGTATCATAGCCGTCCTGGGCGAGGTCATCGACATGAAGCGCCGGGACGAATACGCCCAGTGGGACGAGATGGTCCACGTCCCGGACGTGCTGTCCTGCAAGGGCGTGATGGCCGCCTTCAAGTTCATGCCAATGAAGGAGGAGGACCATCACATCTACCTCAAGCTTCATTACCTGGACGGCGACCCACTGCAGGTGATGGAAGAGATACGAAAAAACTCCCCTCAATGGAGAGCCAAGGGCCACTATCTTGACAACCTGGATGGGGTGAGGCGCAACCTCATCCTCAGCCTCTACCGGCCCATCACGCCCGGCCAGTACGACTTCTACGATTGAACGTCCTGAAGATGAAGCTTACCGGCGTACACCCGGCCTTCTGGCACAGCGAGCCGCACCGGCGCCGCGACTTCGCTGCCTGGGCCGACGCTCGCTACCGCCCGGCGCTGCACGGCGGCGTTCCTGGCGTCTACCACTCCCAGCATTGGTACGCTCCGCCCGACTACGCTACCG
>JACPQI010000073.1 GCA_016190545.1 Chloroflexota bacterium | reverse complement strand
TCCAGGGAGCTGGCGAAGGCGACCAGCCCGTAGCGGCTCACCAGGCCGTAGGTGGGCTTGAGGCCGGCCACGCCGCAGAAGGCGGCAGGCTGGCGGATGCTGCCGCCGGTATCGGAACCGAGAGAGATGCAGCACTCGCCCGCCGCTACTGCGGCGGCGGGGCCGCCGCTGCTGCCGCCCGGCACCCGCTCCAGGTCCCAGGGGTTACGGGTTGGGAAGAAAGCGGAGTTCTCGGTGGACGAGCCCATAGCGAACTCGTCCATGTTGCCTTTGCCTAGCAGCACCGCGCCCTGCTCGACCAGCCGCGTGGTGACTGTGGCGTCATAGGGAGGCACGAAGCGCTCCAGCATCTTGGAGGAGCAGGTGGTGCGGATTCCTTTGGTGGCGATGTTGTCCTTGATCTGGATAGGGACGCCGGTGAGCGGCCCGGCGCCGCCTTTCGCAAGGCGCTCGTCGGCCTGCTTGGCCTGTTGGAGCGCCACATCGGCGGTGACGGACACGAAAGCCCTGACTTTGGGTTCGACATCTTGGATGCGGTCTAGGACGGCCTTGGTCAACTCCACCGCCGAGAGCTGCCGCTTGTGGAGCAGGTCGGCGGCCTGATGGGCCGCAAGCTCGAACAGCTTCTCGCTCATTGCTCCAGGACCGCCATCACCCGGAAGAAGCCCTCTTCCCGCTTGGGGGCGTTGGCCAGGACATCGTCCACGGCAGAGGAGGGCTTCATTGCATCGTCACGCATGACGCTGGAGACGTCCACCGAATGGGAGGTAGGTGGCACGTTTGCGGTATCCACCTCGTTCAGTACCTGGAAGTGCTCCAGAATCTGGGAAAGCTGATGGCCGAAACGCTCCAGATCAGCCTCTGTCATGCCCACCCGGGCCAGGGTGGCGATGTGCTTGACTTGTTCACGAGTAAGGGCCATGGCAGCTTCCTATGACAAGATGCGTGGCGTATTATAGCACCGACAAAGCCCGCTTCCGGTCTCTGTATAATGCCCCCGTGCGCATGACACGTCACAGCCGAATTGAAGCCGCGTTCAGTAGGCTCCGCGAGCAGGGGCGGACTGGCCTCATCCCCTTCCTGACCGTGGGCTTCCCGGACATCCAGTCCACCCTGGAGTTGGTGCCTGCCTTGCAAGAGGGCGGCGCCGACCTCATTGAGCTGGGCGTCCCTTACAGCGACCCGCTGGCCGACGGCGCCACCATCCAGCGCGCCAGCGAGGCGGCATAGCGCAATGGCGTCACCCTGGCTGCCTGTCTGGAGGTGGTGCGCGCTTTGCGCCAGAAAGACGTCACGGTCCCCCTGCTGCTCATGGGCTACTATAACCCGCTGCTCCAATATTCGCGGGCCGTCCACGCAACGCCCAACGGCGGGCCGCCCACCCAGGCCCTCGACCGCTTCTGCGCCGATGCGGCAGCCGCTGGCGTGGACGGCCTTATCGTGGCCGACCTGCCGCCGGAGGAAGCCAACGACCTGCGCCGCGCCTGCCGGAGCCACGGACTGGACCTGGTCTTCCTCCTGGCGCCCACTAGCAGCAACGAGCGTGTGAAGCGAGTATGCAGGCTTGCCAGTGGGTTCATCTATTGCGTGAGCCTCACCGGCGTCACCGGGGCGCGTCAGGCGCTGCCGGAGACGGTCCCGGCAATGCTGGCCCGCATCCGCAGGCATACCAGACTGCCCTTGGCGGTGGGCTTCGGCATCTCCAGCCCCGAACACGTGCGGGCGCTGGCCGGACACGCGGAGGCGGCCATCGTGGGCAGCGCTCTCATCCAGGCTATCGAGCAGACGGCTCCGGAGGCGCGTGCCCAGCGGTTGCGCGCTTTCCTCGGCGACCTGAAAGCCGCTGGAGCGCCGGTGTCTCCGCCATAACGCTGCCTGAGGGTGGTCCGGGACATCACCGTGCTATACTGCCTGCGATTGTTCAACGAACACCAACGGAGGAGAAGCCGTGGCCCAGATTACGTTGACCAACGATGGCGGCGTCGTTTCGCTCACTCTAAACCGCCCGCCCGCCAACAGCTTCGACATGGACCTGACCAACGAGTTCCTTGAAGCCATCGAGACGCTCAAGACTGACCACAGCGCCAAGGTGGTGGTCATCGCCAGCGCCCTGCCCAAGATCTGGCAAGGCGGGGCCGACCTCAAGATGATGTCGGATTTCGCCAGCAACGGCGACTACACCAACTTCCGACTGTTCATCAAGAACCTGTCCGGCGCGTTCAACGAGTTGACCAAGCTGCCGCAGATCGTGATTGGCGCCATCAACGGCCATGCCCTGGGCGGCGGGTGCGAGCTGGCCCTGGGCTGCGACATCCGCTTCATGGCCAAGGGCGGCCCGCGCATCGGCCTGACCGAGGTCAACTTCGGTATCTTCCCTGGGGCCGGTGGCACCCAGCGCTTGCCCCGACTTATCGGCTACTCCCGCGCCCTGGAGATGATCATCCAGGGCCAGTCGGTCCAGGCGGACGAGGCGGAGCGCATCGGCCTGGTGAACAAGGCGGTGGAGCCCGCCGAGCTGATGCCCAAGACCCTGGAACTCGCCAAGAAGCTGGCCTCCGGCCCGACGCAGGCGTTCTCGTACGTGAAGCAGTCCGTGTATCGTTCCCTCCACTCGCCGGTGGAGGAAGGGGTGGCGTTCGAAGGCTCCCTGTTTGATAAGGTGACGCGCACGGAGGATGCCAAAGAGGGCATGGCCGCCTTCAACGAACGGCGCCCGGCGGCGTTCAAAGGCCGCTAGGGCCTCAGTTGACATTGGGCAGGGCCGCTGCCTAGAATGACCACACTCGCATGAGCAGACGCCTGCTTCCCCGGAGGCGAACCAACGCCACAACCACCGCCAGGAACGAGGAGGGTGCTATGCAGACCAGAGCGTACGTGCTAATCGAAACGGCAGTGGGCAAGACCAAGGACGTGGTGACTGCCTTGAGCAAGGTGAAGGGCATGGAAAGTGTGGACGCCGTCACCGGGCCTTACGATGTCATCGCCGTGGTGGTGGCGAGTAACCTCAACACGGTCGGCGACCTGGTCACCAGCAAGGTCCACACGGTGCCCGGCATCATCCGCACCGTCACCTGTCTCTCCGTCACCTCCGGCAGCATCAAGTAGCCGCCGCACGGGAGACCGCGTCCGGGGCAGACATTCAGGTCTTTTTCAGGCTGGCAGGCCTGGTGTTCAGGCCGCATTCAGCTTGCCCTGATATCCTCTCATACATTGTTCCACGTCCCAACCGGAGGAAGACATGGCGCACGCCACTCAGCAGAAGCCCACCCTTCATCCCCTGATGATCCTGCGCGAGGAGCACCAGCGCATTCTGGAGTTCCTTCAGCATTTGCTCACCGCCACCGCAAAGGTCAAGGCATCCCCAGACCCGAAGGGGGACACCCAACTCATGGGAGAACTGGAGCACGTCATCCACCACATCCTGGAGGCGGAGAACCACCACCAGCGCGAGGAGCAGGTGCTGTTCCCGGCCCTCATCGCCAAGGGGATTGAGGGGCCGCCCACCGTCATGCGCATCGAGCACGAGGAACTCCGGCGTCACAAGCAGGCGCTGCGGCAGATCATCGACTCGCCCAACGGCCTGGACGTAGCCAAGCTGGAGGAGCATGCTTCCCTTCTGGCCGACATGCTGTCCAAGCACATTTTCAAGGAGAACAACATTCTCTTCCCCATGGCCTCTCAAGCCATCCCCGACGAGGAGTGGGGGGAGATCCGCAAGGGGTTCGACCGCGTCGGGTACTGCTGCTTCAGCCCCACGCAGTAGCCAGCAGTACCTTATCCTGCGAAGAGGGCGGGCATAGGCCCGCCCTCTTTTTGTCCCACCACACATTTCCTTACTGCTGCCGTGCATCCGTCCTTCTTCGCCTGCCCAGTTTGGCTTGCCTCCAACTACTGCGCCTGCTACAATCAGCACGGCTCACATGCGCCACATCGGCGCTGGGCAGCGCATTAGAACCTTCACGCCGGGAGGCTGTTGTTATGGACCTCGGCCTATCAGAACAGCAGGAAATGCTCAAGAAGTCGGCGCGGGACTTTCTGGACAAGGAATGCCCGAAGAAGCTGGTCCGGGCCATGGAGCAGGACGACAAGGGTTATACGCCGGAACTGTGGCGCAAGATGGCCGACCTCGGCTGGCTGGGCTTGGTCATCCCCGAGGAG
>JACPQI010000072.1 GCA_016190545.1 Chloroflexota bacterium | reverse complement strand
GTCGTATGATGAAGCGCACGCCCCTAATTATACAAGCTTTTTGTAACTCAGGACACTAGTGGGAAGTTTATGAGCAGCTCTGTTTTCCAGGGAGCGATAGCCTCAATTGTTGTCCATCGCGGTTCTATCCCGTCGGTATCTAAGAACACAAAGGTGGGAGTGCGAGGGTTTATCTTTCTGATGATTTCTGGCAATTTCTCATTTACGTCACCGATGAAAACGGACGCCCGATGTTCTTTGTCCTCACGTTCGACAAGCTCCTCCAACTCCTTTGCAACACGTGGGTTGCGCTCAATGAAGAACAAGCGATCAAAGCAGACTCCCCTAAATGATTGAGCCTTCAATGCTATTAGTGGGGAGCCATCTATGATCTGATCGCTTCCTTCGACTACGTTCAGACCAGGACCGGCAAAGGCATCTATGTAAATGCGCTCGAGGGCCTTAGTTGTTGCAGTCAAGTAGGCTGGGAGATAGTCGCTAAGAATCTTAAGCTTGTCACGCGTCCAGTCACCCACTTTTCTCGGCATTGCGCACCTCGAATGCAAGAGGTCTATATCACAGAGCGTGCTCTATTGTACAGAGACAGCGAAGCTTTTGTGCAACAAGATGCATAATGTGGTCTAATAGCGACTTTAATCAGCTATGAAACCCTCCCTTGTCTTCCTTGAACTCCTCCTCGCCGTCGCGGTCATCGTCGCGGGGCTGCTGTGCGTGGCGTTCGGCGCCATCGTGGCGGCGACGCCTGACGACCCCTTCGGCGCGCGGCTCGGCGGCGTGGCGCTGGTCGTCGGCGGGCTGGTGTTCATGGGCGCGGGCGCGGCGATGGTGTGGATGGTGCGGAGGGGAAGGCGGAAGGAACGGTAGGGTCAGGACGGCCCTGGCCATGCTCGGCGCCCGCCCTTTTCCTCATCCGGCGAGCGTCACCGCTGTTGCGAATGATGGAGAAGAAGGTTTAAGCTATGTTGACAAAAGAGAGGCGCGCTTCTACTATATTTTGCTCACAGAGCGTAAACCGGGATGAACGTCGCTGGCGCGTTGCGGATGGCCGCGCCGGCACGTAACGACTATAAAGGAGAATGTCCGTGCCCCTCCTTGAACCCATCAAAACGGCCCTCTCTGTTCCTCATAGGCGTGCGTTGCAGCGGACGGCCATCGCCTTCCGGCACGGGACGCCCAAGAAGCTGCTCAACTTCCTCATCGTGGAATCCCAGCTCCGCCTGGGCGCCGCCAAGCTCGCGGGCCACCCCTACGAGTGGGAGATCGACCTCACCAACATCTGCCAGCTCAAGTGCCCGCTCTGTCACACCGGCCTGGGGAACGTGAACCGGGCTAAGGGGTTCATGGCTTACGACCTCTACCGCAAGGCCATCGACCAGATCAAGGACTACGCTATCTGGCTGAGCCTCTACAGCTGGGGCGAGCCGCTGCTCCACCGCGAGTTGCCCAAGTTCCTGGCCTATGCCCACGGGGCCAACATCGCCACGGTTATGAGCAGCAACCTGAACGCCCATGTCTCGCCGGAACGTGCGGAGGAGATCGTCGCTTCCGGGCTGGACTCCCTCATCATCTCGCTTGACGGCGTCACCCAGGAGGTCTACCAGCAGTACCGGGTACGCGGCAGGCTGGAGAATGTGATGAAGAACATCCGCCTGTTGGTGGAGACCAAGCGGCGGCTCCGCTCCAAGACGCCGTTCCTGGAGTGGCAGTTCATCGTCATGCGCCACAACGAGCACCAGATTCCCGAGGCCAGGAAGATGGCCAAGGAGTTGGGCGTCAATCTCATTACCTTCAAGAAGGTAGACTTCCCCCACGGTATCTACGACGAAGCCTTGGCCAAGCGCTTCCTGCCGGAAAGCGCCGCCAAGGAGCGCAAGGAGCGGCCCTTCGACAAGCCGTACAATGAGGATGAGGGCGGCAAGTGCTGGAGGCTGTGGCGCACCGGCATCATCAACTGGGACGGCGGCTACGCCCCCTGTTGCTACCTGACCGACGCCAAGGACGATTTCGGCAACATCAACACCGACAGCATACGGGTTATCCAGAACAACCAGAGCTACATCGCTGCGCGCAAGCTGTTCAGCCAGAAGGGCTACTTGCCTACCTTCCATATCGGCTGCACCACGTGCAACGTCTATCTCAGCAGCGTGAACGGGCGGAAGACGGCGTCGGCGCTGGCCAGCAAGGGCGAGGCGGCCCGGGCCTCCTCCGTGGCGGTGCTCCCCACCGTATCCAACCAGTCAGTCCGCGCATCTAAGCCAGCGCATGAGAAAGGTAAGTAGGTTCAATAGCAGCAAGCCGCTCAATGGCGTTGGGGGCCTGGCGCTGAAGTCGCGGCTCTCATTCCTCATCGCCTCAATTCCGCACGTCCGCGAGATTGCGCTAGTGGCGGGGGCCTACTTCGCCTATATGTACACTCGCAATCTCATCTTCCCCGATGTGGAGTTCAAGGCCCTGGACAACGCCCTGCGAACGGTGGGCTTTCTCAAGCGGGCCAACGTCTTCTGGGAGCCGGTCATCCAGGACTGGGTCCTGGACAACGCAAAGCACCTGGTCTATGTGTTGAACTGGATGTACATCATCACGTTCTGGCCTATTGTCCTCGGCACGGCGGTCCTGTTCTATGTGCGGGACCGGACGGCGTACCGACACTATCGCAACATGGTGCTGTTGAGTTTCGTCGTGGCCATGCTGATTTTCATGACCTTCCCTCTTGCCCCGCCGCGCATGCTGGTCTGGGAGGGCCTGGTGGACACAGTGAAGAACTTCGGTCCCGACTTCTACAACTCCCGCGAGGCCCAGTCCTACTTCAACGCCTTTGCCGCCATGCCCAGCATTCACTTCGCCTGGACCGTCCTCTTCGGCTACCTGTTCTTCCGCACGGGCGTCTGGTGGCTGCGACTTCTTGGCCCCCTCTATCCCATCGCCACCTTCTTCGCTATTGTGGGTACCGCCAACCACTACATCATCGACGCCGCCGGCGGCGGCTTTGTCGCGCTGACCGTCTATGCGCTGTACCGCTACACGCTGTACCGCCAACCGCTTCCGCCTCCCCACCTCGGTCGTCGCCGCTCTCCTCAAGGGCCAGTGGCCTCGCAGGAGTAGGCCCGCCTCTCACGCGCGAGCGCAGTTCCCCTCGTGTGCATTGCGCAAAGGGCGTCCTTCGCCGATAATCCTCAGCATGGCGAGGGACTTGTCATGACGCTAGCCGTCGGCATCCTGGGCTATCCCATCAAGCACAGCATCTCGCCCGTTTTCCAACAGGCGGCTTTCGACGCGCTGGGCATCGACGCTCGGTACGAGGCGTGGGAGGTGCCGCCCGACAAGCTGGCGGAGGCCGTGGCGCGGCTGCGGAGGCCGGAGTGCCTGGGCGCGAACGTGACCATCCCGCACAAAGAGGCGGTGACGCCTATGCTGGACCAGGCGATGCCGCACGTACAGCGCATCGGCGCGGTCAACACCATCGTGAACCAGCGGGGGAAGCTGGCCGGGTACAACACGGACGTGGAGGGCTTCCTGCGGGCGCTCCGGGAGGACGGCGGCTTCGACCCCAAGGGCAAGACGGCGCTGGTGCTTGGCGCCGGCGGGTCGGCGCGGGCTGTGTGCTTCGGGCTGGCGGAGGCGGGCGTCGAGGCGTTGTTTCTGGTCAACCGGACGCTGGCCCGCGCCCAGGCCCTGGCTCAGGAGATGAAGCCTCTGGTGCGCCATGTCATCGCCCTGCCGTGGACGGAGGAGTGGCCAGGCGCCTACGACCTGCTGGTGAACTGCACGTCGCTGGGCATGGCCCACGGCGCGGACGAGGGGAGGTCGCCTGCGGAAGGGCGCACGCTGCCGCGCGACGCGCTGGTGTACGACCTGGTGTACCGGCCCGCCGTGACGCCGCTGCTGGCGCAGGCGGAGCGGGCCGGGTGCCGTATCCTGGGCGGCCTGCCGATGCTGGTGTATCAGGGCGCGGCCTCGTTCACGCTATGGACGGGCCAGCCCGCGCCGCTGCCGGTGATGTTCGCGGCGGCACGGAAGGCGCTGGCCCGTCCTGTATGATGAAGAGTGGCGGAAGTATCCGATGACCACTACAGTTGCTCGCATGACCAAGGACGAACTAAGAGAAATGATCGGCGAACTTATAGAGCGAAAGCCCTTAGAGTTGTTTGGAGACCCCGATGAAGGCAAGCGACTCCAGGCGTCGCTCCGCAGGCGACTTGCGCGGCAGAAATTGGCGGTCGCAAAAGGTGAGCGTGGAGAGCCGCTGGAGCCTGTAGCGAAACGGCTGGGTCTGGACTAAGCAATCGAAGATGGACACCTATAGCGTCCGCATGCTAAGAGGGGCGACGCGTTTTGCAAAGGATCCGCTGGCTGAGTGAGCATGTAGAACTGACGACGCTGAAAGCGCTTAAAGGTGAACTCTCAGGGCTTTATCGTATGCGAGAAGGTGACTACCGTATCATCTATCAAGTCCTTCGTAAGAAAAGATGATCATGATCCATAGTATTGGTCATCGGAAGGACGTATATCGGTAGAAGCATTGCTCATATTGCTTTTCGAGACCGTATACCCAACCTGCCCCGCTTCCATTCGCGCTATAATGGCCTGTAGCTAGCCGTGTCTTCTGTGAATTCACCATAATGCCGCAGCCGTTCCGCTGGCTCACCGCGGGCGAGTCCCACGGTCTGGGCCTGACCGCCATTGTCGAAGGTGTCCCCGCAGGCCTGCCCCTGACGGAGGACTGGCTTGCGCGCGACCTCTCGCGGCGGCAGAAGGGGCATGGCCGCGGTGGCCGCATGAAGATAGAGCAGGACCGGGCGCGCATCACCGCCGGCGTGCGCCACGGTCTGACCCTGGGCAGCCCCATCGCCCTGTGGATTGAGAACAAGGACTGGCAGAACTGGAAGGAGCCGATGGCCGTGGAGCCGCT
>JACPQI010000075.1 GCA_016190545.1 Chloroflexota bacterium | reverse complement strand
GTGCCCAGGTGGGCGGTGACGATGGTCGGCGGCAGCTCCAGCAGGACGGTCACGCCGCCCAGGATGACCTGCACGATCAGCAGGGCGAACGCGATGCTCGCCGCAAGCACGACGGGACGGTCCCTGCGCCGCGCCGTCCACGCCACGATGGCCGTGGCCAGTACAAGCACGCTCACCAGGGACGCGGCCAGGCGATGGGAGTATTCGATGAGCGTGGGCAGGTTCAGCGGCGGGATGACGCTGCCGTGGCACAGCGGCCAGTCCGGGCAACCGAGGCCGGAGCCGGTGACGCGGACCACGCCGCCAAGTATCACCAGGGCGAACGTGGCGATGACGCTCGTCATGACCAGCGCGGCGTACCTGCGGGAAGGGCCTCTGTTGCCTTTGGATAGATGTATATTGCTCATGGGTTTTCTTGCCGTGGTCCAGCGGGCGCGGGGCTAGCGGCCCGCGCGCAGCGTATCGTATGTCATAAAGAGTAGGGTCGCCAACATGAGAGCGGGAATGATGGCCCACACGAACTCCATCCGCGTGTTACCACGTACGTATATTGTGGGCTGGCCCGATTGTCTCCCGCCGCGTAGCGTCGTCACAATGATGATAGCCTGGGCGACCAGAAGCACGGGAAGAGCCGCCCAGAAGACCAGCCAGGACATGTCAATAGATTGAGGCAAGACTGTCACCACCCGGAGACCGCTCGTATCGTATGGGCGACGCTGTCAAACGCATCCATTATAGTGATTCGCCTGACGGGAGTCCATTAACGGGCGCGCTGGCTCGGAGACGACAGTCGCGGGGCATCAGACAGGTCCGGCGCGGGCTGAACGTCCAGTACCCCCACGACGCCGTGGCAGTGGGAGCTGGTGCCAATGGCCGCCCGCAGGGGCGAGCCGGACCGCGCCGCCGCGAGGACGCGCCCCCGCGCGGCCACAAGCTCCCGCGCGGGGATGGCGCCGACGCCGTAGGCAAAGTGTCGGCAGAGGAACACCTCGGTCAGATGAGCGCCTAGGGCCGCGGGAGCGCCGCGACGAATACGCTCCGCCAGGTCCCAGTCGCGGGGCTTCCTGATGGCGGGACACACGGCGGGTTCGATGCACATGGCGGGGCAAAGCCAGCCCGCCTCGCTGAGAAAGCGGTTGCCGGAATGGTCGGTGTGCTCGTAGGGCAGGCCCAGGCTCAACTCGCACGGTCGGCGCGACACGACGGCGCGCGGGAAGGCGCGCCGGGCGCTGGCGGCGAGCCAGTCCAGCAGGAGGTGCGGCGCGAAGGGCGCGGGGACAAGCTGGGCGTCCGTGTCCGGCGGCTGGCGGTCCAGGTAGTCGCACAGGAAGGCGAGCCAGTCCGCCTGCACGATGCTGACGAGGGGGTCGCCCGTGAACTCCACGCTGGCGCGGCAGTCCGCGCGCCGGTCCACCACCAGAATGCGGGCGGCGCGAATCTTGCCGTAAAGATGTGCCTTGCGGAGCTGGCGGGCGTGCAGGCACCCGTAGCACCCGCCGCCGATAACGACCAAGTCCACAGGCCTCGTATGGGCGTACATGTTTACGATAGCCGTCATTCCGGAGAGAGTCCCTCGAGACACCTATTGTACCAGACAGGACGCAGGCACCACGGGGTCCTGTTTGGATACAAGGGGCTTGATATCGGCGCAGGTGCAGCGCGACGTATAGCGTAGGGTTTGGGTGGTCATATGGTATACTTTCTGTGGCGCTCCATATGAATGAGAGGCAGAAAGCGGTTAATTTCGAGGTATGTTGTATATTTACGTAACGTTGGAGCACGGGGTAGTGATGAGATTTCGGACAGATGCGTTTGATAAGGCGGGACGGGACAGACGCTTGGAGCCTCCCTGGCACTGTTGGAGCGCGCTATGGGCAACCGAAAGGGGGGATCAACCGAGGGGTCCGGGGATCGCGGGCGACGCCTGAATCCGGGACCCCTCATCAGCTTGAAAGAGGCGGCCCTTCACACTGGTCTGAGCCACTCTCACCTGCGCCTGCTGGCGAGAACGGGACGGATACAAGCGGTCAGGATGGGCAGGGACTGGTTCACCAGGCTGGATGAGGTGGTGCGGTATATCGCTTCCCGTCGGAAGTAGGCGGACCAAGGGGCTGCGTTGGTTGGATGGCCTATTGTCCTCTCATATAATCTCTAAAGATTCCTGGCGGACGCTCACTGTGGACTTGGCTGACACCATGGGGGATAATCGTCCCGGATTACACGAGGTGCGGGTGTCCAGGCATGGGCCAATGTCGTGACGGTACATGACACACAGGGGCGGACGACAGGTGTAGTCGAAAGGCGCCCGGCCCATTCTCCTTCACCGCACCGCTTCCATGCCGAAAGCGTCTGGCATGTGACTTGCCCCTCGGTTCTGCTACCATTCCGCGCCATATATCTTATGGCCTGCCCATGACTTGTCTGAGGCTTGGCGAAGCGTGTATACTGGCAATGTTGCTTTTCGCGCGGGGCGCCTGAAGGATTGTGATTCCAATCAAAGCAAGGAGGCTTTAGCTCATGGGCGGCGATTATGATGTCGTGATTCTCGGCGGCGGCGTCACCGGTCTCAGCGCTGGTCTGTACACCGTGCGCGCCAAACTGAAGACCATCCTTCTGGAGAAGGAAGTCATCGGCGGGCAGATCATCAACGCGGATATCATCGAGAACTACCCGGGTTTCCCGGACGGCATCCGGGGGGTGGACCTTGTAATGGCCTGCGAGGGTCAGGCAAGCAAGTTCGGGCTGGAGGTCATGTACGACGAGGCGGTGAGCCTTGACGTCAAAACGTGGCCGTTCACGGTCCGCACCGCTCAGGACGAGACCTACCGCGCCAAGGCGGTCATCATCGCGACGGGCGGCGCTCACAAGAAGCTGGGCGTCCCTGGCGAGGATGAGTTCGAGGCCAAGGGCGTCTCCTATTGCGCCACCTGCGACGGCAATTTCTTTACCGGCCAGGACGTGGCCGTTATCGGCGGCGGCGACTCCGCCATGGACGAGGGGCTGTACCTGACCCAGATGTGCAACTCGGTCAGCGTCATCCATCGCCGGGACCAGCTCCGCGCCAGCAAGGTCCTGCAGGAGCGGGCCCATGAAAACCCCAAGATGAAGTTCGTCTGGGACTCGACGGTGGAGGAGATCAAGGGCGACGGTCAGGTCAACAAGCTCGTGGTCAAGAACCTGAAGACCAACCAGAAGACCGAGATGCCGGTGGGTGGCATATTCGTCTACATTGGTTTCTATCCCCAAACCCAGTTCCTGGAGGGGGTCATTCCGCTGGATGCGTCCGGCCATGTGAAGGTTGACATCAACATGCAGACCGAGGTGCCGGGCGCGTTCGCCGCGGGCGACTGCCGCTGGCACTCCGTGCGTCAGCTCGCCTCGTCCGCCGGCGACGGCGTGGCGGCCGCCATCCGGGCGTTCGAGTTCGTGATGGAGAAGACGCACGCCGCAAAGGCTGGCGCGCACTAGAAGCACTCTCGTCGAACGCAAGCGAAAGCCCCCTGGCAACGCCTGGGGGCTTTCTGTTTCATTGAAACATGTGACCTATGAATCGTTCGTGGGCGGCGCCGTCCACGATTGCTCCGCGTCCTCCAGGGGGACTCCCTCGCTGGCCGCGATGGCGGCGATGACCATGTCCAGGTCAATGTCTCCCGTCTCCCGCACGTAGGCCTCCACCTCCCGCCAGAGGTCCGCGGCGGTCGGGGACTGGGCGTTCGGGCTCGGTATGGCCGAGCTTGAATCGGGCGCGTCAACCATAGGGCTTTCTACATATCCAAGATGCGCTGGGCCTCTTTGCGCAGCCCGGCGCGGAAGTCCGGGTGCGCGATGGCGATGAGCGCCTCCGCGCGCTCGTGGATGGTCTTGCCTTTCAGATGCGCGATGCCGTACTCGGTGACGACGATGTCCGCCAGAAAGCGCGGGACGGTCACCACGGTGCCCGGCGGCAGCAGGGGCACGATGCGTGATATCGTGCCCCTGGACGCCGTGGCGGGCAGCACCTCGACGAACCTGCCGCCGCGCGACATGTTCGCGCCCCAGGCGAAGGCGGGCTGGCCGCCGGAGCCGCTCAGCATGCGCGGGCCGATGGCCTCGGCGGTGATCTGGCCGGTGAGGTCCACCATCAGGCCGTTGTTGATGGAGCAAAGGTTGTCGTTCAGACAGATGACCTTGGGGTTCACCACGTAGGCGGCTGTGTACACCTCGAACTGGGGGTTCATGTTAATGTAGGCCATGTCCTCGTGGGAGC
>JACPQI010000071.1 GCA_016190545.1 Chloroflexota bacterium | reverse complement strand
CTTCCAGGAGAGTGAAGCGTGAGCAGCGAACGAGCACATCGCAGGTCGGCCAAGCGGGCAGTACCCAACAAAGCGTCCCGCACCCGGCTGCGCAGCCAGGTCAAGACCGTCCGAGGCCTTCTCCAGGAAGGCACGCAGCCCGCCGAGCGGCTCACCGCTCTCGCCAGCTACGCCGACCGCCTGGCCCACAAGGGCGTCATCCATCGCAACAAGGCGGCCCGCCTCAAGGGCAGGCTCGCACGCCAGGCCCGCAAGACCCAGGCCGCCGCCCAGAAGCCCAGCTAGCCAAACCCCTGCACAACCGTTCTGGCATTGCCGCCAGGCCTCTTGACAAAGCCCTCCCGCTGTGTTAGCTTGATGGCAGAACGAACGTTCTCTATACGTCAATGCGAAACACCGTGAAGAAGCAGAAAGCCCTCTCCCCCAAGCGGCGGCGCATCCTCGCCTTCATCGAGGAGTTCCTGCGGGAGCACGGCTATCCTCCCACCGTCCGCGACATCCAGCACGCCTGCGACATCAGCTCCACCTCCGTCGTCGACTATAACCTTCGCGCCCTGGAGCGCAGCGGCCACCTCAAGCGGGACCGGGAGGTCTCACGGGGCATCGGCCTACCCGGCCTCAGCCCGGCTGGCCCACGCATGACGCGCGTCCCGCTGCTGGGCGCCATCGCCGCCGGCGAACCTCTCTCCCTGCCCCCCAGCGGTTCATGGGCGGACGCCGCCCTGGAGACGATTGAGGTGCCTCAAGACCTGCTGAAGGATCGGGGGCGCGTCTTCGCCGTGAAGGTGAAGGGCACCTCCATGATCGACGCTCTTATCGATGACGGCGACGTCGTGTTGCTCAAGCAGACCAAGAGCGCCCAGGACGGCGATATGGTGGCGGCCTGGCTCAAGCTGGAGCAGGCGGTCACCCTGAAGAAGCTCTACCGGGACAAGGGGCGCGTCCGCTTGCAGCCGGCCAACGCCCAGATGTCCCCTCTCTATGTGCGGGCCTCGGACATCGAAATACTGGGCAAAGTCGTCGGCGTCCTGCGGCAGTTCGCATAACCCCCGGCTACCCTCCTGCTGACTGAAGGCGGGCTGGCGCGCAAGCGTCGGTCCGCCTTCAGTGTTTCACGACAAGAAAAAACCGGCAGCGAACACTGCCGGTTTCCATCAACAGCGCTGAAAGGAAGCTAGTCAGAGGAAGGGAGCGCCCGTGGCTGCTGGACCTCCATCTCCTTTTCGTGGCAGAAGACGGTCCCTGAGCCGGCCTTGGTGCACAGCACCTGGGTGCCGCACACGTTACATACATAGCGTCTGCCAAGCTGGTTGGGCACGCGATGACCTCCTGTGGCTGACCGTTACTTTGCGGCGGTCTTGATTTGCATAGGGTGGCCGCAGCACTCCATGGTGCCGTCGCCGCCCTTGGTAACGATGAACTCGGAGCCGCATTTCGAGCAGGTATACCGTTTGCCGGTCTGGTTTGCCATGCTGGATACCCCCTGCCGATAGAGAGAAAACATCGCTCTGGTTGACCAAGGGGAAAGTATAGCCAGGACGCCCACTCCCGTCAACTTGTGACGGGGAAGGCTGGTGTCCTGTCTCCGAAATGCGCGATGCGAATTGTCATTGCGAGGAGGCGGTAGCCGACGAAGCAACCTGGAGGAAGGGTGGACCCGGCACTCCGTCATTCTGGGCATATATGCCCGTAATGACAGGAACACCACACTGGAACGGCAACGATTTTTGTTACAATGGCGCCAACGTGCCCGCCACTATCTATCTGGAGGTCTGACCGTGGAAGAACAGAAGGACATCCTGCGCGACCAGTGGGCGCTGGTCCTGGGCGCATCGAGCGGCTTCGGCGCCGCCACCTCCCTCGAGTTGGCCCGGGCCGGCATGCACATCTTCGGCGCCCACCTGGACACCCGCACTACCCTCCCCAACGCCGAGCGCGTCGTGAGCGAGATCAAGGCCCTGGGCCGCCAGGCCGTCTTCTTCAACATCAACGCCGCCGACGAGCAGAAGCGGCGCGCCACCCTCGACAGCATCGTCCAGAAGCTGGAGGCCGACGGCGGCCCCCGGCAGGTGCGTGTGCTGCTCCACTCCCTCGCCTTCGGCACCCTCAAGCTCTTCGTCGCCCCCAACGCTCAGGACACCATCAACCAGAAGCAGATGGACATGACCCTGGACGTCATGGCCCACAGCCTGGTCTACTGGGTGCAGGACATGACGGCGCGCAACCTCCTGGGCCAGGGCAGCCGCATCTTCGCCATGACCAGCGCCGGCTCCCACCGCATCTGGCCTTCCTACGGCGCCGTCTCCGCCGCCAAGGCCTCCCTGGAGTCCCACATCAGGCAGCTTGCCGTGGAGCTGGCCCCGCGCGGCGTCACCGCCAACGCCGTCTGCGCCGGCGTCACCCAGACCCCGGCCCTCCTCAAGATCCCCGGCGCCGACGCCCTCATCAAGGGCGCCACCGCCCGCAACCCCAGCGGCCGCATGACCACACCGCAGGACGTGGCCCAGGCCATCGCCGCCCTCAGCGTGGCGGGTACCCAGTGGATAACCGGCAACGTCATCAACGTCGACGGCGGCGAGGATATCGTCGGCTAGGCCGGAGGCACAAGGGGTTCAACGCCTATGATGGGTGCGGCACGGCTTCGACGTAGGATGTTGTTGGGTTAGGCACCCCGATGAAAAAAGCCGCGGTCCTACTTTTGGCCTTTGAGGCATTCTTCGTGCTTGTCGCATGTGAGCCAGGAGTAGACATTCTTGTGGAAAACCAATTGCAGACGGACGTTACTATGTATCGACTGGGTTCCTACAAAAATCGTCTCAAGCCACCTATTGAATACGGCTTCGTTCCTGCTGGCGAGACCAGAAAGCTCAAATATGGAGTAACTCTTCGCAGGGATCACGTTGGAGAAATCGTCGTGTTTGAAGCTCGTGACGCCTCTGGTAAGGTAGTGTGGAGAAAACAATGGACGTTTGAAGAGTTTCTGGAGTTGGAAAAGGTCGGCTGGAAAATCTGTGTCTGCCCAGAGGAGGCTGCATCCCCGCAAGAGTAACCGCCCATCTACGTGAAGAACCGCGGCACCGGCGTGGGCAGCGACAGCTACGGGGGAGCCTGTCCTGAGCAACGGCGAAGGGACGGGGACGGGCAACCGGGTGCTGCGGTCGGAGCGGGGGCAGACCGTGGTCTACCCCAACAAGTACTACGAGAAGGACATCGTCTCGGGAGAAGCGACGACGTACTATTACTTGGGGAGCAGGCTGATGGCGCTCAGGAAGGCTTCAACTCTCGAATACATCCACCAAGACCATTTGACGGGCACGGCGGCGAGCACCGACAGCAGCGGCGCGACGGTGAGCACCATCAAGTACCTGCCCTTCGGCGCGACACGCAGCAGCACAGGCACGCTGGGGACGGACAGGAAGTTCACGGGGCAGCGGCTGGACAGCGGCGGGCTGTACTTCTACGGGGCGCGGTACTATGACGCGGCGATCGGGAGGTTTGTGAGCGCAGATGATGTCGTGCCGGACTACCGCGACCCGCAGAGCCTGAATCGGTATAGCTACACCGTCAACAACCCACTTCGGTATACAGACCCAACCGGACGGCACCATAGAGATGCCGAGGTAGCTGGCGCCCAGTTTGTTATAGCCACCTTGCCTTCTTCCGCTGTGCCTGAGGTCTGGGTCAGGATGGCCAACATCATCAATGACAACAACTTCGAGCACCAGATGGAGCAGAAGTTTGGAGGAACGCTAGCCGAACTGGACCGCCATACGTCTGTGAGCACCCTAGATCAAGGCACGGTCATCGTGGTCTCGAGTGAGCAGACAGCTATTCAAGTGAGCAATCCACAAGCTTCTGCGACAAAGAGAGACCCTATTCGCACTACCATGACCTTTGATAATGGAGAGCCGCACAACGTTTCCGTAGATGTTACCAAGTCCCAGGTGCCTCCCGGGGCGGACGCATTCACCATCTCGCGGGGTCGCATCGTGTTCAAAGACATGGAGAGCCTAACTATTGGTCTTCTGGTTCATGAGTCGGAGCACATTCAGCAACGAGTTACTTGGTGGGGGTGGGACTGGACATTTAGCGCAGCTTATGGTCTTTCACGCTTGATACCAAGAGGGGTCGACGCGAGTATGGAGCGAGCGGCCTATCGTACGAGACAGCAGGCGACCTTTTGGGTGGTGAAACCTAAGTGAGATCGCATTTTGAGGGGAGTCATCGCGAGATGTGGAGTCAAGAGACCACAAGCTTTAGGAAAGATCGTCGCGCGGTCAACCTGATGCGGACTCTCGCTGTCGCAGCAGCGACGTTTTCGCTGCTGCTCGCAGTCATAACTGTCGGTTGTGACCGCTTCGAGAAATGGACTGTCATTAACAAGACGGCGTCCCCGATTAGAATCAAAATCGCCAGCGCGAAAGGCGAGCCATCGCAACCCGTTAGCGTCGCGTACATAACGGCAGGAGTGTACCGCGCGTACGAAACCCGAAGATTTGGGGAATTGCCTCCTGAAAAGGCTGATGCGCGTCTTTTGACTATCGTCAGAGCCTACGAATTTGTGCCAGGCAAGGGTAACCTCATAGGTTGGCGCGAACCGGATGGTTCAACCATCATGGGGGGGCAGGGACAATTGGTCTTTTGCATGATTTATACAGGGGAAGAGTTGAGAGCGACGAGCCGGGTCATTATCGTTACTCGCAACGTAGTGGACGGCAACCGACTCGATGATCCTTCTAGACCTTGTCCCGAACTTCCATCAGAATCCTGATGGAATTACGCCATGTCGCCTGCTCCTACGACGGCGACGGCAACCGCGTGAAGAAGGTGGAGGGCGGGTCCACCACCCACTACGTGAACCGCTACAATGAGAAGATCGCCCTGAGCGGAGCGTAGGAACCGTGACCACCAGCGAGGTGCGACGTCTCGCCGCGCGGCTTGGCTTCGACCTGGTCGGCGTGACCTCGGCTGCACCCTTCGCCCAGGACGAGCACGTCGCTCTCCAGCGCCTGCGGGACGGCCTCATGGACGGCCTGCCCTGGTACACGGAGTCGCGCGTCAGGCGCGGGTGCCACCCGCAGCGGCACATGCCCGCCGCCCGCAGCGTCATCGCCCTGGCGGTGAACTACTATACGGCGGGCCCAGCGCACGGGCTGTCGAAGGGCGCATCGCATACGACACCCCTCGTTGGCCGCGTCTCCCGCTACGCCTGGGGCGAGGACTACCACCGCATCATTCGCGCCAAGCTCAAGCGCTTCGCCGAGGGCCTGCGGGCGCTGGGCGCCAGCCAGACCTACGTCTCCGTCGATACCGGCCCCATGCTGGACCGGGCCGTGGCGGCCCGCGCCGGGGTGGGCTGGTCCGGCAAGAACGCCAACCTCCTCACGCCGCGCTTCGGCTCCTGGGTCTTTCTGGCCGAGGTGGTCACGGACCTGGGGCTGCCCGAAGATAAGCCGCTGTCCAAGAGCTGTGGCCGATGCACGGCGTGCATCCCCGCCTGCCCCACCGGCGCCATCGTCGCCCCCCACGTCGTCGATAACCGGCGCTGCATCTCCTACCTGACCATCGAATGTCGCGGCCCCATCCCTCGCGGCCTGCGCTCCCTGATGGGCGATTGGGTCTTCGGCTGCGATATCTGCCAGGACGTCTGCCCCGTCAACCTTCGCCACGCCACGGAAAGCGCCGAGCCGGCCTTTCGCCCGCGCGACGCCATGCGCTACCGGCCCGACCTGCTGCGCGTCCTGTCAATGGGTGAAGACGACTTTCAGCGCGTCTACAGCGGCAGTCCCATCAAACGCGCCAAGCTGACCGGCCTCAAGCGCAACGTCTGTGTCGCGCTAGGCAACATCGGCGACAGGCGCGCCGTGCCTGCCCTGGCGCGGGCGCTACGGGAGGAGTCGCCGCTGGTGCGGGGCCATGCCGCCTGGGCCTTGGGTCGCATCGGCGGAGAGCAGGCGTCGCAGGCACTGGACGATGCCCTGTCGGCGGAGACGGACGAGAGCGTGCGGGAAGAGATCCAGGCGGCGCGGGAAGGCCTGGGGACAACCAGTACTCGGGCAAACTAACAGGGCATGCATTGAGTCCCAAACATCGCCCCCAATCGTCATTGTGAGCGGAGCGAAGCAATCTGGCGGGGACGGGGCGCACCCCCCACACCTCCAGATTGCCACGCCCCGATTTCATCGGGGACTCGCAATGACGAGGTGGTGTTTAGCCCTTTATGCAAGGGTCTATAAGGTGACTGAGTACCAGAAACGCTCCGGCTAGCCGGAGCGCTCACATTCCTGTCTATTCAGTTGTTGGTCTTCCCAGGCCAGACCCCCTGCTAGCTGGTGTACCCACCAGTCCTGCCGGGTTGCCCGTCCCGATTGCTCGAGACTTTCTGGGCCTAACCTATCGTGACGCAGGGGGTGGGCCCGAGAAGGTTAGTCTCTTCGATAGTTACCAGCGGGCTTCCACCTCCTCTCCTTTTTCGATTCCATCTTTAGTGTATCACCCCCTGGCAAGGGGTTGTCCAGTAGGAACAACCCGAAAAATACCTGAATGTCAGCCACGCTCTATAATTGGGTGAACCGCTATCACGCACAGGAGCCCGCCTTCCGGCTTGAGCGACCTCTTGCCTGAATTGAACGGCCTCGCGCTGTCCAGGGACGCCGTGGTCACCATCGGCGTGCTGGATGGTGTGCATG
>JACPQI010000074.1 GCA_016190545.1 Chloroflexota bacterium | reverse complement strand
TACCTACACAGTGGGGGTGCGTGACCCCTCAACGCAAGAGACCATGTTGCTGATCCAAACAGGTGGCGGCCTTTCTCTCATAGGCGCGGCGGAGGCACGCCTGTGGCGATATGCTCTTGCCGAGGGCGTCTTAGGCAGCGTGATTGTGCTGGGGGTAGGGATATTCATTCTTCGGCGTGGGTTTCGGCCTCTGGAAAGGATACTTGGTAGAGTCCAGGAAATCCAGACCGGTAACCTTCAGCCAGGCCTACCTGAAGAGCCACGTCCACCTGAACTTCAGAGGCTGGCCGACAGCCTCAACGCCATGTGGCAACGGCTGGATGAGTCGTTCAAGGGGAGAGAGACGTTCTTTGCCTCTGTCTCTCACGACTTCAGAACGCCTCTTACCGCATTGCAGGGCCAGATAGATGTTTTGCTGCTGCAGTCCTCTACGGATCGTGCCGCCAGAGAAAGCCTGGAGCGCATGGCCAGAGAGGTACGGAGGCTGATCCGTTTGACCAATAACCTGCTGCTCAACGCCCAGCTAGGCTCTCACCCTCCTCTGGTGGCCGAGGATGTCAGCTTGAGGGAATTGACAGAAGAGGTAGTAGCAGAGATGTTGGTGCTGGCCGATGGCCGAGAGCTAGAGCTGCGGGTCGACGAGGATTGCCTCATCTCAGCCGACCGCGACCTGCTTAAGCAGATGGTATTGAATTTGGTGGACAACGCCATCAAGTTCACCTCGGGTGGCGGGCAAGTTGAACTGACCGTAAAGAAGGAGGCAAATGAGGCGATAGTGGAAGTGGCGGACTCTGGGATCGGCATCCCGTCAGAGGTCCTCTCTCGCCTCTTGGGAGGTCTTGATGTGGCCAGAGGGGTTTCACGGCAGCCGCGAGGCGGTGCTGGGCTGGGCTTGGCCATAGCTAAGCGAGTTGCTGATCTCCATGGCGGTCGAATCGAGATAAGCAGCCAGGAGGGGGTGGGGACCACGGTCAGGGTGGCTCTCCCTTTCTCGCCAGGAGACTTCATAGAAACGTCTGGGACCCTGAAAACCGTCGGCCCAAACCGTGGAGAAGCTCGATGAACAGCCCCGAATAGGTGGCCAGACGTGTGGTCAAGGGTTTTCGGACGCGGCCTCGAAGATGCCCCGCCTAGCCACCGCCTGCACAGCCCCGCCAAGGGGCTCCATGGGCACCACCGGAGCGTGCAAGGGCCTGGGTCTCCCCCTGGAGCAGGCCCACGGGGTCGGGAACGCTGTGCGACCGCGTCGTGTCAGAAAGTAGCCGCTGTGGGGATGGGAATGGAACTCCCGGCGGATTTCAAGGGGGAGGTGGGGTGGGGACCCCCATGACGGAACGGTTCAACTCCACCTTGACAAAGGCCACAGAAGTCGGCTTATCGCAGAATGAACTCCTCCTCACCGTGCACCTGCCTTCTTGTTCATCCTTCCCCTTCGCAAAGTTGGGGAACCCGAAGGCCCACCGCTTTGCACCAATCCCTCTCGTCAGGACGCCCGCTCCTTTTCCGAAGGCGCTCCGTACTTGTAGTAGACGGCCACGCTATAGCCCGTCGCCTTGTGAATCTGCCACGGCGTCAGCCCCTGTCCGGCGAGGTCCTCAATCCGTCTGCGCTTGTGGCGTGAGAGCGGCGGGCGGCCCAGGCGCTTCCCAGCGGCCCTCGCCGCAGCCAGCCGTTGCTTCGTCGCCTCGCTGATCTGCTCCCGCTCCAGCTGGTTCAGGACCAGGATGATGTCCAGCATGGCCCGCCCGAGGGCCGTGGTGGTGTCGAAGGACTCATGCATGGAGAAGAGCTGGAGGCCCCGCCGCTTCGTCAGGTCCTCGATGAAGAACGAGGCGTCCCGGGCAGTGCGGCCCAGCCGGTCGATGCGGAAGACCAGGATGCCGTCTACTCCAGGGCGCGGCCGCTTCAGGAGACGGGAGACCTCATCGAACTGCGGCCGGCGGGTGTAGGGATAGCCGCACACGTCGCCATAGAATCCCTTGATGGTCAACTCCTTGGCCTCCGCCCACTTCTCCAGGACCACCCACTGGTTCTGGAGGTGCCCGATGGAGACCTGCTCGTAGGCGTAGACCGTCGTCATGGGCTTGCTCTGTGCCGTCCCTGGAGGATCGGGACGCTACTCTCCCACAGGTGGGGATTTCGACCGAGCAGGTCCCGTCGAGCTTCTTCCAGGGTTCGAAACACTCTCTATCCCCTCTCTCACAGCGAAACCGGAGCGCCACACGGCACCCACAAACGGCACCACACGGCATCCGGTGCCGTGTGGTTTCATGGGAGAAGGAGTAAATCCTGTCCATTTCCTAGCTGTCCGTGGGTACGGATGCCGTGATGCCGTTTGCCTGTCTGTCTTGGCCAAGAACTTCCCCTCCTGCTCAGACCAGCCCATTGTCGTCGGTGTCCTCGCGGAGCTCGAAGCTCCACCACTTACCTGCCTTGGTCCTGCCGTGCTCGACGGTGAAGGTCTCGCCCAGCGCCTCCTCCAGACCCTGCAGGCGCTTCCCCAGCGCCTTGGGGTTGGCATAGTTGAACCTCGCGCCCAGAGTCTCCGCTAGAGCCCGGATCTCGTTGAACAGGTCTCCTGTCGGCGTACGCCGGCCGTTGTTACTGACGATGGCGTCGAGATCGCTCCGGCGAGGGGAGGTCCGAGCGACCCACTCCAGCAGGAGATCGTACAGGGGGTCCTCCTCGGTGGCGTAGATGTGCTGCGACCGTTTGCTCTTCTGGAGAACGGCCCGGGTGAGGTCGGCCTTGCCCAGAGCCGTCCCGATGCGGGAGGCAAGAGCAGCGAAGTCCTGCATCCGAAACGTGGGGTCGAGGGAGGGAACGGGTGGTTGGGCCACCACGCGGTTGAGGATATGCACGTACTCGGACAGAAGGAGGTCCCGCTGTGCCATGACCTCTCGCTGCAGGTCCCCCTCCGCCTTCTTCTCCAGGAGGCGGTCCAAGTGCAGGATCAGTATCCGTGAGGCCACATCCTCGCGCCGGAACCGCGGTGTCCGGGCGGTAAGGCTCAGGAAGGCTCTGGCCTCGTACACCGCCTCTTCGTTGGTGGTGTGGAGGCGCCTTTTGCTGATCTGGGTCCCCGTGCTGGCCGTGGCCAGGGCATCCTCCAGCCAGCGGATGGGCTTGTCCACATTGTCGAAGGCCGCGAAGCTACGGGTGGTGACCGTGGTCCAGTAGTCCTCCTCTCCCTTCTCGCCGGCCTTCACTGGGATGACGTTGAACGACTCACCGTAGAGAAGCTGGCCGACCCGGCGCATCAGGTAGGACTTGCCGCTCTCTGACTCGCCGATGGCCAGAGCCATGGGCTTGGTCGGCAGGATGCTTCCGAAGGCCAGGCTGAGGAGTCAGAGGAGCATCAGGTGGCCCTGCTCCTCTGGCGTCAGGGGCACCTCCTCCCCTGACATGAAGTTCACCGACCTGATCAGCGTGTTCTCCAGGAGCCCGTACGGCGGCTCCGGATGATAGGTCCAGGGCTTCCCATAGCGGCCCATCTTGAACAGCACGCCCTCGGAGCCGTTGTCGATGGTGGTGATCGACTGTCCGTCCAGGCGGAGGACGTCCCCCATGCCCAGGTCGATGTACATGACGTTGGCCTCGGGAGCGTAGTGGACGAAGTGCAAGACCCTGGCCTCGACGCCGTTGGTGGCCGCTTCCGCCTCCATATCGGCAGCAGGAACTGGTATCCATTGACGCTGCTGTTAACGCGGTAGCGGGTGTTCAGCAGCACCTTCATCTCCCGGGAGTCCAGGGGGATGACCGCCCGGGTGTGCCCGTCGAAGTAGTACAGCTCCCCGGTCTCGGCGCTGCCCGTGCGGATGAAGAACCCGTGTTCCAGCAGGCTCTGCTGGATTAGGTCGCGGGAGAGACGCGGCAGCTTCCCGCCCAGCTCCTCCCAGCCAGAGATAGTGTGGCTCAGGTACGCCGCCTGCTGGCGCCCGTCGGCCCCGATGACGAAGGTCGGCGTGCCTGCGGCCCACGTCGTCGTTGTCGGGGAGGAGGGCCACGCGGCGGCCCGCGAACCAGGGGTTGTACTGCTCCAGCCACTTTCTTGCGCCGCTAGGGTTTGTGGTGGCCATCAGCCCGTGGAGTCGGAGGCGGTCGACGTCCTTCTCCCCCTCTGGCACGAAGACCCACTGCTCCAGGGGCGCGGCGTGCAGCTCAGCCAGCCGGTAGGGGACCTTGACCCGCCGAGGGACGTTCCAGGACCACCCACCAGGAGAGCCGGGGTCCGGCCGGCGCATGAGGAAGTTCTTACCCGGCAGGCGGAGAACCTCGTAGAGCAGGCTGCCCTGGGAGTCATGATAGGAATAGATGGCTTCCGGCTCCTGCCGGGGCGTCGTCCGCCGCCGGGAAGGCCGATCCTCGCGCTCCAACGGGGCGCCCGTCAGCTCCGCCAGGGCCGTACTGAACTCCCTGGGC
>JACPQI010000077.1 GCA_016190545.1 Chloroflexota bacterium | reverse complement strand
GACCTGTGCTATGCCGAAGACGCCATCGCGGACGTGGACATGAACGTCGTGATGACGGGCGCCGGAAAATACATCGAAATCCAGGGCACGGCCGAGGAATCGCCGTTCGACCGGTCCCAGTTAGATACCATGTTGCAACTGGCCGGGACCGGCATCCGAGAACTCATTGCCATGCAGCGAAAACTTCTGAGCGAGAGGTTCGCAGGCGGCAAATAGTCCCTTCCAGGTCGAATAATCCCCGCAACCACAGATGAACGTCGAGGCCTGGGCTGACCCGCACGGACTGCCAATTGACCGACCGGACGAGACCCGCCTCAGGCGGGCAGATGAACGCGGATATCCCTGGTATTCCTCCCTTTTTCGCGGCATGGTTGGCTCTACAAAGTCTCTTCGAATCGCCAAAAAAAGCCTGACCGGCTCTGTTGTACAGGTTTTGACGGTATGTGCCAATGGGTGTCCCGATGGTTCGGCGTCAGCCTTGTGCTGGCGCTCTTGGGCGGACTTGGGTGCGCTCCTCTCTTGGCTGAACTCCCCCTCCTGCGGGTGACCGGACACAAAGGATTGCCCAGGCGGCCCCGCCGCCCCCAGCGCCAGTGCCCCCCAATGCCAGCCGCGTCTTCGCCACGGTGCGCAAGTATTCCGTCTGGCCCCCCGGATCGCTCCAGAACACCAGGCCTCCCGTGCCGCCCGATCAAACCCTGTACTCCCTCACGGTCGAGATTCATACCTCTGCCCCGGAGAAATCAGACCTGGACAGCCTGGCTCGGCCGGGAGTCGTTATCGAGGCATTCTCCGCGGATGTCTTGGGTACCGACCTGGTTGGCAAGAGGATCGAGGCAACCTTGGAACTGACCGGCGACACGCGCGGAGTGCGTTGGCGGATTTCGAACGTCCGCGTCCTTCCGTAGGGGAGATCTAGCCCCGATCCGAAATTAATAACCGCCAAGCCGCCAAGAACGCCAGCGCAGAAACACACCATCTGGACAAAGAGACGGAGACTCTGAAGTCCCCATGACCCCGCATTCGCGCTCTCCGATCCAGGTTCAGGGCCAGCATATCCTTGGCGACCTTGGCCTGCCTGTCGCCGCCTGCCTGTCCCGGGACGGCAGACAGGGGCGACGGCAGACAGGCGTCATGGCGGTTCATGCTTTTTCTCGGATTCGGGCTAGGATGACGATCGAGCGCCCACGTTCAATCTCAATCGTCGTCCTGGCGCTCTGCGTCCTGGCGAATGCCGTGCCTGCCCCGGCGCAACAGACTGCGGACCCATGGCAATTTCCGCGGTTGACCGACAGCCAGCCCTTCCAGCGCTGGTGGTGGGCCTATCAGCAGCGCGCCTATCCCTTGGACGAGATTCCCGAGGGCGTCCAACTGCGTGCGTTGCAGCAGATCGAACAATTGAAGGCCAGTCTCCCTCTCACTTCTCAGGCGGTCCAGGGCGATCGGTGGGTCAATATCGGCCCGGCCCCGATAGATGGGGGTCAGATCGGGGCGACTACGGACACGCGGCCGATGAGCGGGCGCGTCGCGGAGGTCGCGGTGAATCCGAGCAATTCCAACCATTGGTTAATCGGCGCCGCTCAGGGCGGCATCTGGGAAACGCTCGACGCGGGAACCACTTGGACTGCCAAGACTGACGCCCAGGCCTCGCTCGCCACGGGCGCCATTGCCTTCGCCCCCAGCAATCCGAGCCTCATCTACGTGGGCACCGGCGAGGCCGTGTTTTCCGGCGATGCGTACGCGGGGGCAGGCCTTTTGAAGTCCAACGCCAACGTCCTCTACGTCAGCATCCAGGATGCCTTTAATGGCCTGGGGGTTGATGGCGGATTGCTTGGCCTCTGGCGGACCGATACCGCCTGGGCCGCGACTCCCACCTGGACCCAGATCGCCACCGGGGCCACCGACGACGGCACCGGATCCCACGGATACTGTGGCTGAGATCGGGCCTTCAGTTCCGACTCGGACCAGTGCTGGTATGATCACGAGATCATCGTGGATCCGACCAACCCCGTCATCCTCTACGCCGGGGGAATCCCCCTCTGGAAGTATGACGGGACCACCTGGACGGAGGTCAGCAAGACCGTGTCCGATCCCACCCATGGTATTCACGTGGACCAGCACAGCCCGACCGATTTCAACTTCGCGCTGGGCGGCAGCCAGGATAACGGGACGGAGAAATGGACTGGCAGCTCCACCTGGCAACTCATTTTTGGGGGGGACGGGGCGGACAGCGCCATCTCTTCGAGCAATCCCAATACCAATTGGGCCGTGTCCTTTCAGGAGCTGGCAATCCGCCGGACGATCAGCGGCGGGGACTCTTTCACGGCGGCGGATTCGGGGATAGACAAGACCGGCGTGCCCTTCATCGCCCGCTTCGAGAAGTGTCCGAACAATGACGACGTGTTTATTGCGGGTACGGATAACATTTGGAGAAGCGACAACTTCTTCAGCGGCGTCAGCCCGACCTGGTCTGACAACCCTAGCGGAAACTTCAGCTCAGGGGTCAGACCCCTTGCCCTTGCTCCTTTCGATGCCACGTGCGACACCTACGCATTTGGAAGGAAGGCTGGATCACTCCGCCTCACCTCCGACGGGGGGAGCACGTGGGTGAACATTGACGCGGGCAACGCGGTGCCCGATCGCGCTGTCACTGACCTCGCGTTTGATCCCACGAACTCGAATGTCCTCTATCTGACCCTCTCCGGCTTTGATGAGGGGACCCCCGGGCAGCCAAGACATGTCTTCAAGACGACCAATGCCCTGGCGGCCTCGCCCACCCGGTCCAATGTTAGCCCGCCGGTGAACCTCCCCCACAACACCATTGTGCTGGACCCCTTTGACCCGAAGATCGTGTATGTCGGAACGGACCTGGGGATCTGGAAGAGCACCGATGGGGGGAGCTCGTGGACCCACATGGGACCCGAGACCGGAATGCCCAATGTGGCCGTGTTCGACTTGCAGATTGACCATACCACGGGCAGACTCGTCGCCTTCACGCATGGTCGAGGGGCCTTCGTGCTTGTGAACACCACATCCACGACCCTGACCGTGGCCAAGACCGGGACCGGCATTGGCACGATTATCTCCAGCCCGGCGGGCATCACCTGCGGCATCACCTGCACCGCCGCCTTCGCCCCCGGCGCCAGCGTCACCCTCACGGCCACGGCCACCACGGGCTCCGCCTTCACCGGCTGGGGTGGTGAGGGGTGCAGCGGCACGGGCACCTGCACGGTGACGATGAGCACCGACCGGTCGGTCACCGCGACCTTCTCCAGGGTCTTTACGGATGCGACGCTGACGGCCCAGACCACCGTCATCAAGACCGCACACATCACCGATCTCCGGGCGGCCATCAACACACTCCGGTCCCAGAACGGGCTGGCGGCCTTCACGTTCACCGATTCGACGCTTACCTCGGGGAGCACCCCGATGAAGCGGATCCACGTCACGGAGCTCCGGACTGCCCTGGCCGAGGCCTACCAGGCGGCTGGGCAGACGCAGCCCACGTACACCGACCCCACCATCACGGCGGGGCAAACCGTCATCAAGGCCAGCCACCTCAGCGAATTGCGCACCGCTGTGCGGTCGCTGGAGTGAGGCAGGGCACGCCTCGCTTCTACTTGACTGGCGGTCACCGTATGCATTGTCCATACTTGATCAGATTGTCGCTTTTTTAGTTATTGACAGGGAATGATGGTCGCTGGTAGAAGCTCTCCAACACATTCAAAGAACGAGCGCGCGGATTCTGTGTGAGGGGGGTCGCATGAAGAGCCCGGGGTCCAAGGGCGCGCGGATGCCTTCTCGGGTTTTGACCCGGGAAGGCATTTGGTTTTTCAGGAGCTTTTTGATCCGCTTTGCCAGCGGAGCAACTGCAACCGCAGATGAACGTCGAGGCCTGGGCTAACCCGCACGGAATGCCAATTGACCGACCGGACGAGACCCGCCTCGGGCGGGCAAATAAACGCGGATGTCCCCAGCATGTCTCCGTTGTGAAATCTGCGCCATCTGCGTAATCTGTGGATCCTGAGGGTGTTCGTGTGACCTAACGACCAGTAGTTTCAGTTGGACGGGAAAAACATGACCTCCGCCAACCGCCTGCGGGCAATCCCGCGGCTGACGGAAGCCGGGCTCGCCACCTTCGACGCCCTCGCGGTAAATGACCGCGAGGGCGTTTGCGTCCCTGGGGATGGAAGGCGCCGGACCCAACGCAACCACAGATGCACACAGATGAACGCAGATGGGTCCGGTCTGTCTGCCTCGTAAAATCTGCGCAATCTGGGGAATCTGCGGATCCTGAGGAGCTTCTGTTTGATGGTTGCAGGGGACCTATGCGGCGGGGGCGCCGTCGCCGCGGCCCTTGATGAGGGCGTCGAGGCGGGCGATGAGGGCCCGGATGTCCTCGTGCAGGGCGCGCTGGCCTTCGAGGAGGGCGCGTTGGCCATCGATCAGGGCGCGTTGGCCATCGAGGAGGGCCCGGATCCCGTCGGCGATGCCCCGGAGGACCTGCTGGATTTCCAAGTGCTGCTCGCGGATGCGGACGTCGAGCTGGGTGAACCGCTCCTCGTCCAGCCGATTCCTCTCTCGGAGGAGGCGGACCATCTCCTCGCTGGACTCGCGGGTGGGCAGGCTCCGAAAGCCCGCGACCAGCGTGCCCGTTAGGTCGGCAAAGCCACCTCGCACTTCGGACTTGAGGTCGGCGAAGCCGCCTTTCAGGTCCTCGTGCAGGGTGTTCAGCGTGACTTCTTCGGGATGAGGCTCGGCCATGGTTTACACCTTGATGGCGGAATATAGCATGGCGGGTCGCCCGGCGCAACATTCCAAGGAGCGGGGGAGCGGGGGAAGTGGGTGCCGGAGCACCAGTGGGTGGTCGCCATCGCCCCCCTGCTCAACCGGGCTGCGGAACCGGTTGGCGCGGACCGTCCGATATGGCAGGAGCCAGGCGACAGGAGTTCCGTATTTGGCCTAATCAATACTTCAATGGAACGTCCCCGAATTCTCAAGGTCTTCGAGAGCTGATGGAGGCTGCGCTTGAATCTTGGCGTGGTTGAGAGCGTCAGCCTGGTCTTCCTGGCCGGATGCGGCATCTCTTTGCACCTCGGGTGTATGCGGCTGTTAGAACAAGGAATTCCCGGCACAGGAGACTTTCGGTCTGGATCACATGGGCTCCACGACGTTTTGCATGGACAGCACTCGTGTTACATCACCACTCTAGGGTGACCCTTACTCCGCTGTCAAGAGTTTTCACGTTGTTGGGCTGCTCTGGATTTGGTCAGGGAGGCAAGCCTCGTTGCAGACGGGCGGAATAGCGCCGGGGCGGAACAAGGCCGAAGGAAGGCATAGTGCAGGGGGGAACATACGGCGTCGGGAATGCCGAAGTGAGGGCTCCGGGCTGCTGCCGACACATCCCGGCGAACAAGGATGAGTCGGAGTCCTCAAACTGCTGATTGCGCCCGTCGCGGTCGGGACGCGGGCGCCCTTGGCGATCTTTATCGCCTGACCGTAACTGGAGGGCAGAATCGAATTTCTTGTAAAGGCGATGGGCAGATGGGGCAAGGACGACGGCGTACGGCTCACCACTTTTCAAGAGGGATCCCCGCGCCCCGATCCAGCTCTCTTAGGCCCCGCTGGATGGTTGCGCTCCCATGGCGATCAAGGAGCAGCTCCAGGGTCTCCAGCTCTTCGGGAGTGAGGCCCCG
>JACPQI010000070.1 GCA_016190545.1 Chloroflexota bacterium | reverse complement strand
TGGAGGTGCAGTCGCTGCTGGAGCCGGTGGTGGTGGAATTGCCGCCCGCCCTCGATGCGGTCTATCAGGAGGTGCGGGAGCCGATCCAGCAGTCGGGCTTTGTCCTAGAGCCTTTCGGCGAGCGGTCGTACCTTGTTCGCGGGACGCCGGCGGCGCTGGGCCAGGCCGACCCGCGCCAGACCCTCATCGAGGCGCTGGAGTACCTGGGCAGCCGGGAGAGCCGCGACTATCCGTGGGAGGAGCGGATTGCCCTCTCCTACGTCTGCCACCACGTGGTGCGCGCCGGGAGAGTGATGACGCCGCAGGAGATGGACGAGCTGGTTCTGAAACTGGAGCAGACTGCTGTCCCCCACACCTGTCCCCACGGTCGCCCGACGACTATTCACCTCAGCCAGACCCAGCTCGAGCACGAGTTTGGACGCCGCTAGGCGCCACCATGGCGTACTAGCGGCTGGGCGACTGGGCCACTACCTGCTCTTGCAACACCTCGACGGCCTTCTTGAGTTGCAGGTCGTCGCCGGGGGCGCTGCTGTCGGTGGGCTCGTCCACCTGGATGTCGGGGTCCAACCCATGCCCTTCGATAAGACGGCCGGAAGGAGTGAGCCAGCGGGCAGTGGTGATATAGAGGCCGCCGCCGTTGCTCAAGGTGCGGATGAGGTTGACGCTGCCTTTGCCGAAGGTGAGTGTGCCCACCAGCTTGGCGCGGCCCCGGTCCTGCAACGCGCCCGCCAGCACCTCGCTGCCGCTGGCGCTGGCCTTGTTCACCAGTACCACCAGCGGAATATCCTTAGCAGTGGCGATCCCATTCGTTTTCCACTCGCGGCGTGAGCCGTCGCTGTTCAACTCATAAACGACTGTCCCACCGTCGAGGAACTGGCTGGCTATATTGACCGTGGTGTGCAGGTAGCCGCCGGGATTGTTGCGCAAGTCAAGGACAATGCCTTTGGCCCGCTCGCTGCGTATCTGTCGCAGGGCGGTGCTGACGTCCTTGTCCGTATTTTCGGCGAATTGGGTGATTTGCAGACGGACAAGGCCGTCCGACAAGTTTTCTGTATACACGCTGCTCAAGGCAACCTCATCGCGCACCAGCTCGATGGCCTCCGGCAACGGCTTGTCGCTGCGCTGAAGGAGCAGTTTGACCTTTGTGCCCTTGGGTCCGCGTATCTTGAGCACCGTCTCGTTGAGCGAGAGGTTAGCGACGGGTTCGTCGTTCACTTCCAGGATGATGTCGCCCCCTCGGATGCCTGCCTTCTCCGCCGGGCCGCCGGCGATGGGCGAGATGACAGTGACTTTGCCGTCACGCATACCCACCACAGCGCCGATACCTTCAAAGCTGCCGCGTAGCGAGTCCTGCTCAAGATTGAACAGGCCCGGGCCGATGTAAGAGGAGTAGGGGTCGTTCACGGCCTCCATCATGGCCTTGACGGCAGCTTCGCTCAAAGCGTTGGGGTCTATTTTGCTCTGGTCAACGTAGTCCTGCTTGAGCAGCTTGTAGACCTCCCAGATGAGCCGGAGGTCTTCCGGGACTGGGCTGGGCACCGGCTCCACTGAGGGAGCAGGGCTCTCGGAAGGAGACACCGCGACACGCTCGCAGGCCAGGACAGCACCAAGGGCGAGGGCCAACAAGAGGAGCAGGCCGCTTGTCCAGCGCAATGGGAGTTTCCGCATAGTGTATCGTACGTGGCGCATGTGAAGAGTGAGGCAATGAGCGTCTATTAGGTTGTTCCTATCCTACCATAAAAAACGCAAACGGCAGGCCAGCGGTTCCTTCGCGCTGTTCGCCAACGATGGTTGCCCCACCTACTCCCGGGCCGCGAGGTGGTAGACGCGGCCTGCGAGCACGTATAGCTCGCCCGCCTCATCCACGCCAAAGGAGGTTATCTGGTGCTGGGCCTGCACAAGTACCGCCTCCCCAGCGAGGAGCCTGTTCTCCAGACGAATAGCGCGGACCAGGCCGCAGAAGTCGGCGTAGACGTAGGCGCCCTGAAGACCGGCTACGCGCTTGCCTCGGTACACGTGGCCGCCGATGACGGTACACCAGGGCGGCAGGGTGTGGTAGGCGAACAGGGGAGGCTCGAGGCCTTCT
>JACPQI010000068.1 GCA_016190545.1 Chloroflexota bacterium | reverse complement strand
GGGTAATCGGGTACTTCTGGGTGAGCACCCGCACGATCTGGAGCGCCTCGTCAAAGCTGCCGTTGATCTGGGCGATGGTGGCGCCATAGGCGATGGCCTGGGCCATCTTGCCCAAGGCGATGTTGCCCTTGGGTACTAAGACCACGGTGCGAAGGGCGCAGCGGGCGCCGTAGGCCGCCGCCGAGGCGCTGGTGTTGCCGGTGGAGGCGCACATGATGACGCCGCTTTTGGCCTCCAGGGCTTTGGCCACCGCCACCACCATGCCCCGGTCTTTGAAGGATCCGGTGGGATTGCACCCCTCCAGCTTGAAGAAGAGAGGCCCGCTGCCCAGCTCTTTCTCCAGGCGCTGCGAGCGGACCAACGGCGTATCGCCCTCGCCCAGGGAAATGAGGGGCGTGGACTCATTGACGGGAAGGAAATCGCTGTACTGGCGCAGAACGCCTTTGCCCATAGCTATGGCCTCGCACGGCCATTATAGCAGGGTGCCCGCGTATGGGCCGTTGGCCGCTAGTCCTCGACCCGCACGAAGGTGCCGATTTCGTTGACGAGAGAGAGGCGCTGCAACTCGTCGAGGGCGGCCTGGACGTCGGCCTCGCTGGCCCGGTGAGTCATGATGACGATTTCCGCCGCCTGGGCGTCAAGGTAGACCTCCTTCTGGATGACGGAGGCGATGCTGATCTTGCGGTTGCCCAGGACGGTGGCGATGGCGGCCAGCACGCCGGGCTGGTCCGCAACTTGCATGCGGATGTAGTAGCGGCTCTGCAGGTCGGACATGGGGCGGATGCGTTTGCCGGCATCTAGGCGCAGCATGGGAGGGGCGGCCTGGCCGCGGGCCAGGCGCCGCGCCACCTCCAGCACATCGGCGAGGACAGCGCTGCTGGTGGGGTTGGGGCCGGCGCCGCGTCCGTAGAGCAGCACCTTGCCCACCAGGTCGCCTTCTATCTGGATGGCGTTGTAGACGCCGTCGACTTTGGCCAGCAACTCGTCCTGGTGGAGGAAGACAGGGTGGACCCGCACCTGAACGGCGCCATCCTCGTCCTTAGCGATAGCGAGGAGTTTGATGGCGTAACCCAGCTCGATGGCGTAGCGGAAATCGCGGGCGGCCAAGCGAGAGATGCCTTCGTGGTGGACGTCCTTGAAGCGGACGGCGGTATGGAAAGCCAGGGTGGCGAGGATAGCGAGCTTGTAGGCCGCGTCCGTGCCGTCGATGTCGTTGGAGGGGTCGGGTTCAGCGTAGCCGAGGCGTTGGGCCTCCTCCAACGCCGCCTTGAAGTCCATGCCTTCCTGGGCCATCTTGGTGAGTATGTAGTTGGTGGTGCCGTTGATGATGGCCTTGATGTTGGTGATGTGGTTGGCCTGAAAGTCCTTCTGCAGGGGGGTGATGATGGGGATGCCGCCGCCCACGCTGGCCTCGAACCGCAACTCGGCTTTGTTGGCGGTGGCGAGGGCAAACAGCTCAGGGCCGTACTTGGCGATGACCTCCTTGTTGGCAGTGACGACGCTCTTGCCCTGTGAGAGGGCCTGCCGCACGTAGTCGAGCGCAGGGTCTTCGCCGCCCATGACCTCCACAACCACGTCCACCGCCGGGCCTGCGATGACGTTGCGTGGGTCTGTGGTGAGGATGCCTGGCGGGACCTCAACGTCGCGGGCCTTGGCGAGATCGCGGACCAGGACGGACCGCAGGTCCAGAGAGCTGCCAGCGCGGTGGGCGAGGACAGATGCCTTGTCGAGAAGGGCCTTGACTACTCCGCCTCCCACCACCCCCAGCCCCAAGAGGCCTATGCCGACACTTTTCTTGGGGGGCATGCCGCCTAGCCCCCCGCCGGGAGTCCACTAAATGGGGACGTAGGCGTCTGGGCCTGCTGCCGCTGGGCAGCCTGCTCTTCGCGGCTGCGGATCTCCTCGAGCGCCATGGCGTAAATGTCCGAGTTGAAGGTGCGTTGGACCAGGAACTTGCTCTGCTGTTCTTTGACCCAGTCTTCCAGGGCCCGGGTCTTGAGCACATCGCGGCTCTTCTCCTCGATCTCGCGGAGGCGGGCCCGGTCCGTCACTTTAATCCAGTAGATGGCCTCGGTGGTCTGGCGGGGGCCGATGACTTCACCAACGTCCGCCCCGCGGATGATAGCATCGAAGATGCCGCCTCGGGCGCCTTCCGAAAGCAATCCCAAGTCGCCGCCGCTGGCCTTCAGAGCAGGGTCTGGATTCACCTCGCGAGCGACGGCCTCGAAGGACTCGCCGCCGGTGGTGACGCGGCGCCCGATGGCGAAAAGCTGCTGCTCTGTGGGAGCGAGGATGACGCGGAGGCGGGCCTGGTCGCCCTGACGCCCCTCCACTTGCACGAGATAGAACCCCTCTGGCGCCTGCACGTAGGGTGCGATGGTGTCCGGCGGGATGCCGAAGAGCAGATCGTCCAGCTCGGGGTAGACGCGCGGCGGCGCCCATCCTACGTCACCCTCACGAAGGGCGCTCTCTTCGTCAGTGGACAGGTCATGGGCTATTGCGCCGAGATCGTCATTGTCCTTGACCCTCTTACTGACCAGAGCCTGGCCTTGCTGGTCATCCGTGTTGAGCTTGACCATGGTGAAGCGGACCTGATTGCTTACGGTGGGGACGGACACGCCCAGGATATCTCGCATCTTGGCGCGGCGGAGGTCGGAGGCTACGTTCTCGCGGTACTCGGCTTCGGAGAGTTGGAGGATGGCGGTCCAGCGGCGGATAGCCTCCTTGAGGTCGCTCTGGAAGCGAGGGTCGGTGATGGGCTGGCCTGGCGCCCGCGGGGCGAGGAAGGACAGGGGTGGCTGGCTGAGCCGCTGTTCGATCTCCGTGTCCACCTCATCTTTGCTGATGGTGACACCCTGGGCTGTGGCGCCCTGGCGGATGATCTCGTTCTCTTGGATGATTTCCACCAGCCGGAAAGGCTCGATGGCGGCGTCGAATTTATTGCCGAGTTGCTCTGTGCCCCGCTTGATGGCCCGGAGTTGCTTCACGTAGTAGGCGAAGTCGAAGGTCTGGTCGTTGACGCGGACAATGGTCTGGTGGCGGGGCTTGACGACGGCGAAATAGTAGCCGAGGTAGCCTGCGACAACGGGGATGGCGGTGATGACGGCAGCGGTCACGAGGGCCGTGGTCCAAAAACGGCGACGGCTTATGGGCTGCCGCCGCATCTTGGCGCGGCGACGGTCAATGTGCTGGGGTCCTTGGGGTGGGGTGCTTTTGCTCTGAGCCACGTCTTTTATCCCTACCGGTTTTATCTCTGCCGGCAGTGTCCTATGTGCTTATTCCCCTGTATGAAATCATGTCTCTGTTCAGATGCATAGATGAGACTCGCACGGGCCATGATAGCATAGGGAGCGAAGAGGAACGGGCCTGATCATTCGGCCTACCGAGTCGCTTAACTTTCCACCGGCTCGGCGGACTCGGGGGCTGGAGCGGCCTGGGTCTCAGTGGTGGGGGAGGGGGTCTGCTCCGCTTCCGCAGCCGGGGTCTGCTGTGGTACTGGGGCTGGGGCCACAGCGCGGCGCTCACGCTCAGGGTGCGGCGGCCCGCCAAAGCGCTCCGTGCCACCCATGCCAAGGATGTGACCGTGGGTCAATGGCAAGAGGGCCAGCACTCGAGCGCGCTTAATGGCGAGGCCGAGTTGACGCTGGTGTTTGGCGCAGACGCCGGTCTGCTGCCGGGGCAGGATCTTGGCCCGGTCGGATAGGAAGCGTCGCAGCAGGCTGACATTCTTATAGTCCGCCACCGCGTTTTTCTCTACGCAGAAAACGCATATCTTGCGGCGGGGTGGGAAGAACTTGCCCCGCCGTCCGCCGCCGGGACGCCGTGCAGGCCCAGCGCCCGGTGGGCCGCCCGCCCGAGGCCCGCGCGGGGCCAGGTGCTCGGCTTGGGGTGGATGTGCCGGCGTCTGTTGCTGTGTCGTCATGTCTCTTCCACTTCCATTTGCTGTAAGATCACGAGTCTCTTTTTAAAACGGGAGCGACTCCGCCGTCTCTCCGCCTTCGGCGGCGGCGGTCTCCTCGGCCTGCCCGGGCAGTTGGGCACCGGGCTGGCGGTCAAGAAAGACGACGCGGTCGGCGGTAATCTCCATATCGAACCGGGGCTGCTTGTTCTGGCCCTCCCATGACCGGCTGCGGAGCCGGCCCTCGGCATAGACTAGCCTGCCCTTGGCAAGGAACTGGCTGCACTGCTCGGCGAGCTGGCGCCAGGCTACCACGGTAAACCATTCGGTCTCTTGCTTGCGCTCGCCGGCGGCGGTGGTGTACGGGTTGTCTACAGCGACGCGGAACCGGGTCACAGCCTTGCCATCCTGAGTGTACCTCATCTCGGGGTCGGTCCCCAGACGGCCGATGATCATGATTTTGTTCAAGCCCGCCATATCTTCACCCTTCCCTCCTTCCAGTGCCGGAAGGACTAAGCCTCCTGCTTGACGATGAGGTAACGGAGGACCTGTTCGGAGAGTTTCAGGTTGTTGCTCAGGTCCTTGACCCTTTCAGCGGTCAGAGTGAACTCGGCCAGGACGTAGTTGCCTTCTTTGAAGCTGCGGACGGGGTAGGCCATCTTGCGTCGGCCCCAGACATCGGTCTTGGTCACCGTGCCGCCCCGCGTCTCAATATCTTTGGTCACTTTTCCCACAGATGCGGGGAGTTCGTCATCGGTCATGGTCGGCACAAATACCACAACCGCTTCGTACTTCTGCACAGGCCCCTCCAAATACAACTCTCGCCAAAATGCGCCCTGGGATTATAGCATGACGCCGTTCCGGCTACAAACCGCAGCACGGTGAAGGCCCATTTTATCCGTTGCGTGAAGCCGTCCCGAAATCCCTCACCCCCTGTCTGTGTCCCCCGCTCCCTTGTTGGCAAGGGAGCGGGGGAGGAAAAGAGAAGCTGGGGGTGTCCCCCAGGCCCCCGTCTGAGGGGGCGGCGCCCCCTCAGAACTCCCCCGAGACCGAACTTCGGGATGCGTTCAAGGAAGGACGAAGGGTCTCAGTTCCCGCTAAGGCTAGCGACGCAAGAGAGATTCTTCGCCCCGATTGCATCGGGGCTCAGCAAGAATGACAGACAGGCGCCCACTCCACTTTTGAAAAGAGTCCTGAGTGAGTGCGGAAGCGGCTTAGCGAGGGCCGTACCTACCGCTGCTCCGGCGTGGGGAGGACGCGGAGGGGGATGCGGACCAGCTCGTTGCCTTGGACGGTCATGTGGATGGAGTACTCGCCGTAGCGGGGGAAGGTGGTGTTGTTGAAGGCGATGGCGATGCGCCCCACGCTCTCCGTCGCGCCCTGGGGCTTGGGCAGGTTGAAAGCGCCCGTGACGGGCGGCTGCACCTCCTTGCCGTCGGCGTCGATGAGGCTGACCGAGAGGTGCTTCTCACCGGCCTCGGCGATGCTGGCCCGGAGTTGGGCGACCAGGTGCAGGTGCGGGTGGGTGGCCGGCACCTTGGGCGCGTAGATGGTGTCGAAGCCGATGCCCAGGGCGTTGATCTTGGATCCCAGCTCGGCGTAGTCGCAGACGAAGGCGAAGTCGAGACGCATCGTATCCCCCTTAGCATCTATCTCAAGACCCTCACCCTCACTAGTGATCTCCCTCTCCCTTGCCAAGGGAGGGGGAGAAGAAAGGGAATCTGGGGGGATACCCCAGACCCCGGCCCCGTTGTCATCGGGGCACTCTCCCAGGGGACGCGTTTTGAGATAGTTTCTTAGCGCAGCGCGCCGGACATAGTATGCCAG
>JACPQI010000067.1 GCA_016190545.1 Chloroflexota bacterium | reverse complement strand
GGGCAGGCCGCGCTGGAAGCGGCGGGGATAAAGACCGTGGTGGGCGAAGGGGCTGAGGAGGCTTACGAGGTGGCAGAGGCCCACATCAAGGTCATGACCACGAACCTGCCCTTCGTCACTGCCAAGTTCGCCATGAGCCGAGAAAAAGAGCAGTCCCTGCGTAAGCTGGGTTTGGAAGTGTTGCGACTGCCCTCGCGGCAGCGACGGGTGGCGTTGGAGGGGTTGTTGGAGGCGCTGCGCAAGCGCTTGTGCACCCACGTGCTTATCGAGGGCGGGGGGGCCGTGCTGGGCGCAGCCTTCGACCGGCGGCTGGTCGACAAGGTGGTGGTGTTTATAGCGCCCATGATCATAGGCGGGAAGCAAGCGACGGGCCCGGTGGGTGGCCGCGGCGTGGCGCGTATCCAGGAGGCGCTGCGCCTCAATCGGGAGCGGGTACAGCGCATAGGCGATGACGTGGTGGTGACGGGCTACATGCGGAAAGGTGGGGCCTGACCCGGCAGGGCCGCCTGCTCTCCAGCCGTCTATGCGCATCACCCCATTCGCCTCATTGGCCTATCGCGGGTACCTGTACCTGTGGCTGACCACGATGCTGACGAATGCAGCCATGTGGGTCCAGCAGTTGACCTTTGCCTGGATCGCGTACGACCATTCGGGATCGGGATTCATCACAGGCGCGGTTTTGGCCGTCCGCACGCTGCCGTTCCTGGTGGTCAGCCTCGTCAGCGGAGTCATAGCCGACCGCATGGACATGCGGCGTCTCCTGGCGGTGGGCTGCGCCGCCGCGGCGGTGACGACCGTAGTGTTTGGGGTTATCCTTAGCGTCGGCCACCTCCAGACGTGGCACCTGTTTCTCTTCGCTTTGCTCACCGGTACCGCATGGGCGATGCTGGAGCCTCCCCGCTTCGCGCTGGTACCGCAAGTCGTGCCGCCGGAACTCATGCCGAATGGGATAGCGTTGGCGTCTGTGGTGCAAAACCTCACCCGCGCGATCGGGCCGGCGATCGGCGGGTACCTTCTGGCGTGGTTCGGGCCCGACGTGAATTTTTATATTCAGGGAGCTTTTTATACCAGTGCGGTCCCCTTGATCCTCGCCGTCGTCCTCGTGCAGGCCCAGGTGACAGTCTCGGCGCGGATCCCCTTCCTGGAGAACTTCCGTGATGGGATGTGCTACCTCTTCCACACTCGCGTCCTTCTGGCCCTTATTCTGAACCAAATAGTCTTCTTCCTCTTCCTCTGGTCGTTGCTTGTCAGTGTCCTGCCGGTGTACACAGACAGCGTCCTGCATCGCGGCCCCGGTGCCCTGGGGTTGCTGTTCGCCGCCGGTGGAATCGGCGGACTCAGCGGGGCTTTTGTCATCGCCGCCGTTCGCCCTTTACAGGGAAGCGTGAAGGTGTTGTATTTGGCCGGCGTGCTTGCCGGCGCCAGCCTGTGCGCTCTCTCGGCCGCGAGCATGCTTGTGACAGCATTCCTTTCTCTGCTCGCCATGGGATTTTTCCAACAGGTCTTCTCCACGACTAACCAGTCCGTGATCCAGTTGATTACTCCGCAAGCGTACCGGGGTCGGGTGATCAGCGTCTTCGTGTTTACGGTGGGCGTATCCCCTGCCGGGTCCCTCATGGCAGGCGCTTTGGCGGACGCGGTAGGAGCGCGGTGGGCGATATTCATCGGCGGGGCGGCCATGGCGACATCGCTCCTCGCGGTCCTGCTCCTCTTCCCGGCGCTGCGAAAGCTTACAGTGACGCAGTGAACGCTCACGCCAGGCCGTCTTTCCCCTGGTGGCTGACTGATGGAATCTTTTGCCTAGCGCCTTTGAATATGGTAAGTTAGTAAGGATTCTCCTATGTTCACCGGCATCGTCGAGGAAGTGGGAGTGGTGAAGGCGTCCGAGCCGGGCGCCCTCACTATTGGCGCGCGTGCCGTGCTCAAAGGCGCCACGCTTGGAGCCAGCATCGCCGTCAACGGCGTTTGCCTCACGGTGGCGGCCCGCGACCGAGCCAGCTTCACCGTTCATGTGGTGCCGGAGACCCTGGCCCGCACGAACCTGGGCTCCCTGCGCCCGGGCGACGCAGTGAACCTGGAGAGGGCCCTCTCCTTCTCCAGCCGCTTGGGCGGCCATCTGGTGCAGGGCCACATCGAGTGCCGTGGCGCAGTGCGCAGCGTGGAGCAGGACGGGGAGGCACTGCTGATGAGCATCGAGGCGCCCGCCCGCTACCGGAAGTACATCGTGCCGAAGGGCTTCATCGCGGTGGACGGCGTGAGCCTCACCGTGATTGAGACGCACGACGGCGCGTTCACTGTCACCCTGGTTCCCTTCACGCGGCGGCGCACCACCCTGGGCGACAAACGCCCCGGCGGCGCGGTGAACTTAGAGACGGACATCATCGCTCGTTATGTCGAGCGGTTGCTGCAAGGGAAAGAAGTTCCC
>JACPQI010000066.1 GCA_016190545.1 Chloroflexota bacterium | reverse complement strand
TAATGGAACTCAGCGGCGTGCGGATCTCGTGAGATGCGATTGAAACAAAGGCTTCTTTGCGCCGGTCCAGGTCATTCGCCTCTGTCTCCTCATGAATCACCAGACCAAGCAAGCGCTCACCGGACTCAAGGGGGATGGGGAATACCGTGACGGAAAACTCCCGGCGCTGAGGTCGCGCCACGGTTACCTCCACTGTTTGCGCTGACTCCGGCGGGTTGTTTATCAGGTCGAGCAACGTCTTGAAGCCCTCCGTCGGCTCGAACTCCATGCCTGCAAGTTGAAATAACTCCTCTGAACGTTTGCCTTCAGCATCCTTCGATAGCATTCCACTTATCTGCTCCGCCATAGGGTTGTGGAAGGCGATGCGCCCTCTTTGGTCCAGGACAACAAGCCCGTCCGTCATACTCGCCTGGATGGCGGCAAGGGTACTGCGCTCCCTGGACACCTGGCTATACAGGGTGCGGTTTTCCAACACAACCCCCGCCACCACCGCGAACAAATGCAAAAGCCGCTCATCTTCTTGGGTGAACTCAGCGCCGTTCGCTTTGTTCGTCAGGTAAAAAGCTCCTACCGAACGGCGCTTGAAGAAAACGGGCACACCTAAAAAGCTTTCCGTGGACGGATGGCGAGGCGGAACGCCCACCGCCGCTGGATGGGTACGGAGATCAGCCAGCCTGAGGGCAGCGCCCGACTCCCGCACCAGGCCCAGAACGCCTTTCCCTGCGGGGGGCATCCCTACCGCCTGCTGCTCCTCGGGGGAGAGGCCGGAGACAAACCAGTACCGCATGCCCCCGCCGTCTTCCCAGACCGCGAAAGCGGCGTAGCGGGCCTCCAGAAGCTCCCGCGCCGTGTCCACAAGCTGCTGCACTGACCGCTCAGGCGCCTCTTCAAGAGCAAGTCTCGCGGCCACCTTTTCGAAGGCTTCCAGCCGCCGTCGCCCGGATTCCAAGGCCACCCGGACCTCCTGGTACAGCCGCGCGTTCTCCAGCAACACGCCAAGCTCGTCAGCAACGGCGGAGAGAAGGGCCACCCGCTCCGGCGTGAAGTGTTCCCGTTCTCTGGAGAACAACGCAAGAATGGCTCGGACCTGGTCGCCGGACTTGATGGGTAACGCCAGGCCCGACTTGACCCCCTCCTCCACTCCCGGCGCAAAGGCATACGGTGTTGCCGCGTAATCGTTCGCCACATACTGCTGCGCGCTTTGGAACGCCGCGCCCGCAATCCCAGGGTGATCATAGGGAACGACCGTTACTGCCTCTCTGCGGGCGAACCCAGGGGCGTCCACCTCGGCGACGAGCCGCAACCCTCGGGCTTTCTCATCGTTGATGCGCAGAGCCACCCGGTCCGCTTTGGTGACGCGCAGCAGCTCTTCCATGCCCTCTCTCGCCTTCTCCTCAAAGCTCTTGGGCTGCGCGAGAAGGCCGGCAATGGTGAAGAGCACCTCAATCTCTTCCGTCCGCAGGCGTAGGGCCGCTTCCGCCCGCTTGCGCTCGGTGATGTCCCGGGAAATGCCAAGAACAGCCCTGACCTGACCGCTGGCATCGCGAATCGGGGACAGCCAGGTGCCCAGCCACGCTGCGTGACCGTGGAACGTCATCGCGCGCTCGCGATACAACGACCTCTCGGTCTGGATGACCTCCTGCACGCTGCTCATCAGTGCAGATGGGACTCCCTCCTCCGGGAATACTTCACGCAAGTGCTTCCCGACGATCTCTCCTCGTGGCAGCCCGCGCATCTTCGCCCCAAAATCGTTCACGTACTCCACTCGCATCTCTTTGTTGATAAGAAAGATGATGTCGTGCGCAGCCTCAGCCAGGGTGCGGTATTTCTCCTCGCTCTCCCTCAACGCCTCCGACCGCTTCTGGAGAGACCCCGCCATCTCATCAAAGGCCCGGGCCATCTCGCCGAACTCCCCCTCCCGGTGCGAGATGCCGCTCCTGGCCTGAAGGTCCCCTGCCGCCAGACGCTTCGCAGTGCCAACCAGCGCCCTTGCAGGGCGCATAATAAAGAGGTTGCCGAAGAGCCTGGAAATCACCACGATCGTCACCAGCGCAATGGCAAGAGCGATAATGCTGCGGTATATGACGCCGTTCACGCCCGCGAACGCTACACGTGTAGGGATGCCTACAAGGACAACGCCGCTGGCGCCTCCCCCAGAGACAAGCGGCGACCAGGCGTAGAGCCGGTCGCGCCCATCTAGGCCAGGTCCCTCATAGGTCTGACGCCCCGTTCCATTGAACAGCGCTCGTGTCACTGCGGCCTCAGGAAAAGCTTTACCAACCAGGCCCTCCGGGTCTGGTTGGCGCACCAGCACCGTCCCGCTGCGGTCAATAATGGTCAGCGTGGAACCGGCTGGGATCTCCACCTGGGCGGCCAACGCGCCCAATCGCGACAAGTCGAAGACCGCAAAGACGATGCCTTGCGCTTGCCCAGAGCTGTCAATCAGCGGATAGGCCGTGCTCATCGTCGCCATCCCGGTCACCCGGCCGATTTGGAACTCGCCGACAAAGAAATCCCTGGTGCTCAGCGCCCCCTGAAAATAGGTCCTGTCCGCAACGGTGACAGGGCCAGACAGCGGAAGCGCGCTGCACGTGGCGTCGCCATTCACATCAGCAACCGCAAAATTCGAGTAGACGGTATTCTGCGGCAGGATATCCGCGAGCACCCGGTCACACTCAGAACGCCGTTCACCGCTGATGGCGGGGTGCTGAGCGAGAATGCGAAGAAGCTGACTTGAGCCGTGCACCTCCTCTTGCTGCGTAATGGCGACAAGCTGAGCGAGCCGCAGGGCCTCCGTTTGCGCCGCCTCCCTGGCGTCATTCCGCTGCTCCCGGACCTGGTAGAGCAGCAGTCCCAACGCCGGCAGCAAGGCAAGGAACACCAGAAGAATCAAGCGGACGTGCAGACTGGCCAGGAGGCGGGGCTTCATACCATTAACCCCTTCCTAGCGAAGATTGCTTTTCCCAAAGAGCGGCAGCGACAACGAAGGGCAGCTACCCCCCCCCCATTTTTTATGTAAAGAGCATGCCAGCGCATTTCAGTGAGGGCTACTTCACAGAAAGAAGTACCTTCACTTCGATTGGCCGGTTTCTGGGGAAACTGGGGAAATACCACGCCTACACTCCTCTTATCTGCCGCCCCACCTGGGGCGCCGACACTCCTTCAGAACGCTGGGCCTCTCCTCACTCTCGCACGCATGTGGCCGGGTCTTCGATTGAGATATTCTATAGAGAAAACTGTTACTAATCAACGCTACTAAAGTAGTACCCTCATATAACTATAGTCTGGATTTCGTGTGCGACCGGTGGGCGCCATGCGGATCGCGCCCAAATCCCGCCTCTAGGAGCCAGCCAAGCTCTATGTTGCAGCAGCCACACATAGCGCAGCTACCAACCCGTCGTTGCGAGCCCCGATGAAATCTGGGCGTTGCAACCTGGCGGCGAGGGGGCCTGCCGGGGCGCGCCGGTGCCCTACCCCACCGCAGGCGAGCCGCGCCCGGAGATTCGCTCGCGATGACCATAGGTCACCGGCCTCCTCAGGGTCGCTCAAAGAATCCCGTTGACCGCGTAACTGGGTACTACGAACCTATCCGAAGCGACACCGTCGGGGGAGTCCAGAGTAGAATTCATTCCACAGTAACAAATCAAATGCTTGGGCGCTTGGCGTGACATCCGCCCCTACCGCGCCGGTTCCCTCATCCCCTATCCTGGATGTGCGCCGCTACGCCACGAGGAACGACACTGCCATGCACCACCCAATGCCTGTCCCTCATGTAGGGGCAGGTCTGAGACCTGCCGTCCTCCCCTTCCGAAAGGAAGGTGCAAGGGAACCTTTGGTTCCCTGCCGGGGGTATGGGGGCCTGTCCTCGAGCGCGAGCGAAGGAGTGTCCCCCCATACCATTTTTTCTCCCCCCTCTCCTGAGGAGAGGGGGTCAGGGGGTGAGGCCTTGTCCCAAAACAACCAAACGCCCCTCAATCTGGCTCACCACAACGCAGATTTGGAGATGCCCGCGAAAAAACGTCACAATCAAACATCGTATCTGTCGCCCGAAATCAATCAAAGCCCCAAAATCAGCCCCCGCGTCGAACGTCGCGAGAGCGCAGAGAGGGCGAGGCGCTAGCGCCCTTACGGTCGGCCCCGGCGCCTCTTGACCAGCGGCGTGACCAGAGGCATGAGCACGATCATCGAGAGGCTGAACACCCAGGCAGCGCCCCCGCCGCGGGCCACCCACGAGTAATCCCCAGCCACCGTCACGGCGAAGAACACTCCCGCTGCCGCCAGGGAAACCACGGTGTAGATGATGGCGCTGGCCTGTCCTGTGGATAGCTTACCCATTACGCGCCTCCTGCCATGTGCGGCGCCTGCACCGCCCGGCCGACCGGCTCAGGCCGCTCGCCTCCCGGCCTTCGAATCGGCGGCACATAACCCCTCATGCGCAACGTATTGAGCGTGACGGACAGGGAGCTGAGGGCCATGAGCAATGCCGCCAGCTCAGGACTGACCACCTGGGCAAAGAAGGGGTAAAGCAACCCCGCGCCCAGCGGAATAGCGAGGGTGTTGTAGCCAAAGGCCCACGCCAAGTTCTGCTTGACCAGACGCATGGTAGCCTTTGCCACCTGGATAGCCGCCACCGCGTCCAGGGGGTCGTCCTTGATGAGGATGACGTGCCCGGTCTCCTTCGCTACGTCCGTGCCCGAGCCAATGGCGATGCCCACATCCGCTTGGGCCAGGGCAGGCGCATCGTTGATGCCGTCGCCGACCATGGCCACGCGGTAGCCCGCCTCCTGCAGCTTCTTCACCTCGCCGGCCTTGCCGTCCGGCAGCACCTCGGCCAGCACGTTGTCGATGCCCAGCTTGCGGGCGATGGCCTGGGCCGTGCGCCGGTTATCGCCGGTCATCATAGCCACGCGAATGCCCATGCCGTTGAGCTCCTGCACCACCCTGGCCGAGGTGGCCTTAAGCGTATCGGCCACCGCCACCAGGCCCAGCAGCCTGCCATCGACGGCGATGAACATGGCGGTCTTGCCCTCGTCTTCCATACGCGCGGCGTCGTCCAGGACCATCTCCAGCGACACACCTCTCTCGGCCATCAGCTTGCGATTGCCTAAGAGCGTCTTTCGCCCGTCTACCAGGGCCTCAATCCCCTGGCCGGGGATTGCGTTGAACTGCTCAGGCTCGGCCAGCCGCACATCTCGTGCCTGCGCGCCCCGCACAATGGCTTCACCCAGCGGGTGCTCGGAGCGGCGTTCCGCGCTGGCGGCGAAGCGCAGGACCTCTTCCTCCTTCGTACCAGGCAGAGCAACCACATCGGTGAGAGACGGTTCGCCCCTGGTCAATGTCCCGGTCTTGTCGAACACCACCACGTGCAGCTTGGCGGTCGTTTCCATCGCGTCGGCGCCCTTGAACAGGATGCCGTGCTCCGCGCCCTTGCCGGCGCCGGCCATAATGGCGCTGGGCGTGGCAAGCCCCACCGCGCAGGGACAGGAGATGATGAGCACGGTGACGGAGACGAGAAGGGCAAAGCCGAACACGCCCATCTCCGCCAGGGTGTACGGCGTCAGGATGAGCCGGCTGTCCGGGGAGAACCACTGACCGTAGCCGAAGAAGAACCAGAACAGGAAGACACCCAGGGCTAGGGCGTGAACGCCCAGGATGAAGTGGCCCGCCACCTGGTCGGCCAGCCGCTGAATGGGCGCCTTGCTCGTCTGCGCCTCTTCCACCAGCTTGACGATCTGGCTGAGGGCGGTGTCTTTCCCTACCCTGGTCGCGCGGAAGGTAAAGGAGCCGGTCTTGTTGAGCGTCCCGCCGATGACCTCGTCGCCCACCTTCTTCTCCGCAGGGATGCTTTCGCCGGTGATCATCGCCTGATCGACAGCCGAGTAGCCCTCGGTCACGACGCCGTCCACCGGCACGCTCTCCCCCGGCTTGACCATCAACAGGTCGTCAATCTGCACGTCGTCAGCCGCAATCTCCTCCTCCCGACCGTCATGGAGCACTCGGGCACGCTTGGGCTGCAACTTCATCAGCCGTCGGATGGCCTCAGATGTGCGGCCACGCGTCACGGCCTCCAGGTAGCGCCCCAGGACAATGAAAGCAGTGAGCAGCGCAGCGGCTTCGTAGAAGGTCGCCTCTCGCCCGCCGAATCCGGCGTCCGGCCAGAACGTATTGATAATGGCGATGAGGTAGGCGGCCCCTATGCCGGTGGCGTAGAGCAGGTTCATGTCCGTAATGCCGCGCCGCAACCCGTTCCACGAATAGACGAAGAACTGGCGGCCCGGCCCCAGCACAATCGGCGTCGTGAGGAGAAAGAGGAAGACTTTGTTGTTCATCCAGCCCGGCAGCCAGTCCTCAAGCGGGCCATACGGCTGGAAGGTGCCCAGCATGATGACTATGCCCAGCGGCCAGGCGATAGCCATATTGAGGAGTTGCCGGCGGACCTCTCTTTGGCGCGCTTCCCGCTCCCGGTCCAAGGCCTCTTGCCCTTCCACTTGCTCCGTGACGCCGTAGCCCAGGCCTGCGATGACTTTTTTCATGTGTGATGGGCTGACGAGGTCGCGCACGTACTCGACCTTCACCGTCTCAGCCGCCGAGCTCGCCGCGACGCCAAGGACACCAGGAAGAGGGGTCAAAGCCGCAGTAATCGCCTCCTCGCAATGCCCACCCATCATGCCCGTGACGTGGAACCGGGAGGTATCCAGCAGCACCTCATAGCCGATCTCGTCCACCGCCTTCTTCATGGCTGCCAGACCGGCTTTCGACGGGTCATAGAGGACGGCGGCCTTTCCCGCAGCCAGGTTGACAGCGGCCTCTTGCACGCCAGGAACGCCGGACAGGGCCTCAGTCACGTGGCTGACGCAGGCGGCGCAGGTCATGCCGCCGATGGAAAGGGTGATGCGCTGCTGTTGCTGTTGTTTCTGTTCAGGCATGTGTGTCCTCGTCTTCCCTCGCTATTTGTTGGCGAGGCCGTATAGCTCAAGTAACTCCGCCGCAATCTCCTTGTCCCGCCCTTCTTTGATGCCACGGACCACGCACGACCTGAGGTGGCCGTCCAGCAGCAGGGCCTCCATTTTTTCGATGGCCCGGCGCACGGCGTGGGTCTGCTTCAGCACATCCACGCAATACTTGTCCTCCTCTATCATCCGCCGCACACCGGCGAGATGGCCTTCTATGAACGCGAGGCGCTTCAGCACCTCCTCTTTCGTAGCCGGAATCATGTCGCTGTCCTCCCTTCTGACCCCCACCCCCTGGGTGTGGGTTCACGGTCAAGCATAGACCCGCCGCAGCCCTCAGTCAAGGGAACCGTCACGCGCGTGAAGGCAGCCCGCCTCGCTAGCTTCGGACGGCGGGAGATACGGTCGCTTCCTGTTCAGGCCACAGAAAGGTCTTCTCCTCGACCTGCGCCAGTGCGTCGCGCACCAGGCGCTCTACGTCCAAGCCCTGCTCCAGCTTCTCCACGTCCTCAAGCCGGCCCCGCGTGACTGGGTGCTTGGGCACAAACAGGCTACAGCAGTCCTGGTCCGGAATGATCGAAATAGGGTAAGAACCCAACCGGCGGGCCTGCACCTCAATCTCGGCCTTGTCCATGCTCACCAGAGGACGCAGGACGGGCATCGTCGTCACTCGCTCGATGACCGCCATGTTCTCCAGCGTCTGCGAGCTCACCTGCCCCAGGCTTTCTCCGGTGACCAGTGCCCGCGCCCCATGCCGGAGGGCCAGGGCTTCAGCGATACGGAACATGAATCGCCTGTACAGCAACACGCGATAGTCCGGCGGCGTGCTCGTGATAATCTCCCGCTGCAGCCCGCCGAAGGGCACCAGGAACAGCCTGGACCGGAACTGGTGCCGGGCGAGCAGCCTCGCCAGCTCCACCGCCTTCTCCCGAGAGGTGCCCTCCACCAGCGGGAAGCCGTGGAAGTGAGTGAACAGCACCCGACAGCCCCGGCCCATCATGCGCCAAGACGCGACGGGCGAATCAATGCCTCCGGACAGCAGCGCCATGACCTTGCCGCTCACGCCGACCGGCATGCCACCAGGGCCGCGAACGGTGTCCAAGAAAAGCAGCGCATCGCGGCGCCGCACGTAGACCTGGAGGTCAAGCTCCGGGTGGTCCAAGTCCACACGCCATCCCGTCACCTGGCCCACATAAGCGCCTAGCTCTCGATTGATGGCGGGCGAGTTGAGAGGGAATGACTTATCGGCGCGATGGGCAGTGATGCGAAAGGAGGCAGACGACCGTCCGTGAAGCAGGCGCGCCGCCTCAGCCTTGATCGCGTCCAGCGTGGGAGCGACGGGGTAGACCCGAGCGATGCGCTCCACGCCGAATACCGTGCTCAGCCTATCAAGCACGGGCGCCACGTCCGATTCTTCTCCGAACGCCAGCAACGCCTCCAACGCACCAAGCCGCACATCCAGCACACCGGTGTCCTTCAGGGCCTCCTTGAGGTTGCGCAGCGCAAGGCGGACGAAGAAGGGTTTGTTCTTGCCTTTCAGAGCAATCTCATGAAAGAAACGGACCAGCAGATAGACGCGGCCTGGGGCAACTGCAACGCTAGGAGCGAGCATGGCCCCTCTTCAGCACGCCCAGAAGGAGCTGGCTGCACAGCGAGCCTTTCTCGGCGCTTTCGCGCAAGACGCCAGGCGCGGCCCACTTCCAGGCGGTGTAGTAGGTGGACCCGCCACGCCGCCCTGCAATGTCCGGCAGCAACGGCTCGCCAGCCGCAATTTCCGCTTCCATGAGGGCCATAGCCAGCGTGTGGTCCTTCCGCGCCTGCTGGCCGTGGGCCGTCTCACCACCCAGCCGCAGGTCCAGCCCTAGTTTGTCCTGCGCAATGCGCAATGCGGTCTCCCACCGGGACTCGCCGGGCCGCTGCAGACCGGCAGGCAGGCCCCACATGCCGGAAAACTCCTCGTCGGGATCGTCCGGACGACGCACCACCAGCACTTGGCCAGGGTCCAGGTGGTTGCGGATGACTAGGGCGATAGCTTGCTTGCGTATGCTTGGCATAGCATCCTTAATTGGCGCGCTGTCGGCGGCCTTGCGGCCATTTTTCGCCAAACTGGCTGTGGAAAGGCCCCGGGCGGTTCTCCCACCTAAGTATAATAGAGCCGAACTTCAACCGAGGTATACAATGCCCAAGACCAAGCCCCGCCCCCACTTCGTCGGCAACCTGTGGATCGCCCACATGCTCTATGAAATGGGCTGTGTCTTGTTCGGCGATTTCACCACGGGACGCTCCACGGAGCACTCCCCGATCTATATCAACCCACGACCGCTGGTGAGCAACCCTCGCGCCATGCGGCGCATCGCCCGCATCCTGCATGAGGAGATCCTCACCCGCATGAAAAAAGCGAGGCCGGAGGTCCACCCATTCCAAGTCGTGGCCGGGGTACCCTTCGGTGGCCTCCACCTCGCTACAGTCTATTCGCTTCGGGCCAACACGCCCCTGGTGTACGTGCCGTTGAAGCACGAAGACGCGGAACGCCGAGGCCAGGTGGAGGGACGGTTCAAGCTGGGCCAGACTTGCCTCATCATCGATGACCTCATGACGACGGGCGGAAGCGTCCTGGAGACAGCCAAGGTTCTGGAAGAGGCCAGCCTCATCGTGAAGGACGCTGTTGTGCTCATCGACCGGGACCAGGGCGGCAAGGAGCGGCTCAAGGAGCACGGCTATAACGTCGTCTCCTTGCTCAACCTCAAGATCATGCTCAACTATTACATGGCCAATCACCTCATCACGGAGAACTGGTACCACAAGAGCATCGAATACCTGGGCACACACCGGCATGGTGTACAAGATGAAGCCTAGCAAGACAACAAAAGGCAAGAGCCCTTTCAAGGGCCCGGCGAAGCCGCCGCCGGCGGCCATCGACCCGAAGCTCGACAGGGCGATGCGCGCCTTGCCCGGCGCTGCGACGAAGCGTATGTTCGGGATGGACTGCTACGTCGTGGGCGGCAAGGTCTTTGCGGGCTGGTGGCATGACGGCCTGGTGCTGAAACTTTCCGGCACAGCGTTTGCCCAAGCGATGGCTGTGCCCGGCGCTCACGCCTTCGACCCGATGGGTGGCCGCCCGATGAAGGAGTGGGTGGTCGTGCCAGCCAACAGCCCTGGCCTCACCACCCTGATCAAGGCGGCCCACGGGTACGCCGGGGGCAAAGGCCGCTAGTATCCTGGGTTACTCTCTGCATTAGCTCGTGCTTTTGTGTCCCTCCGCCATTCGACAGGCTACAAGGGTGAACGGAATTACAAACCCGTTCGTGGTGAGCTTGCCGAACTACGGCACGTATTCAGCGAACTTTCGACTCAAACGCTAGATAGCCTCTACCCTTCTGTTGGCGACGCGGTACTTCGCCGCCTGCGCGAGAAACGCGGGGCTGAACCGCCCAACGTCAGTGGCCGTCACCAGCACCTGCTGATAGGGCAGCACCGCCTCCTGCAGGCGGGCGCCTCGATGCGCATCCAACTCCGCCAGCACGTCGTCGAGCAGCAGGACCGGCGCGTCACCAGTCGCCTGCTCAATGTACCTGGCTTCCGCCAGCTTCATCGCAAGCGTGATAGTGCGGTGTTGCCCTCGGGACCCGTATGTGCCCATGTCCCGCCCGTCGATAAGGAAGCGGAGCTCGTCGCGGTGGGGGCCCACCAGCGTCATGCCGGCGGCGATTTCGCGCTTGCGCGCAGCGGCCAGCCGCGACTCGAACAGCCCTTGTAGTTGCTCCGTATTAACGGACTGCCCGGCGGCCAGGTTGGGCTGGTAGACGAGCGCCAGCGGCCCCTCGTCCGCGACCAACTGGGTGTGGGCCTCCCGGGCATAGTCGGCAAGCGCAGTGATGCAGGAGCGGCGCTGGGCCAGCAGCGGCACGCCCCACTTCACCAGCTCGGTATCCCACACCTCCAGGTCTCCCTCTCTGGCCTCGCCTTCCTGGACAGCCCGCAGCAGATGGTTGCGCTGCGTCACCACTCGGGTGTACTGGACGAGGTCGCCCAGGTACTCCTTGCTGACCTGGCTGTTGAGCAGGTCCACGTACTTGCGCCGCACGGAGGGGGACCCCGGCACCAGCTCAATATCTTCCGCAGCGAAGAGCACGGCGGTGCACTCCCCCACGAGGTCGGTGGTGCGGCAGACGGCGCCGTTCACGCGGATGCGTTTGTGCGTGTAGCCGCCCTCGTGCTGGCCGCCTTCCACCTCAGCCTGACGGCTGACCTGGAACACCAACTCGATACGCGCGTCGCCCCGGCGACGGTGCACGGTGCCCTCGATACGCGCGAAGGGGAGATCGTCCTGCATGACGTCCCAGCACACCACCTCTCGCTCCAGCGTGGCGCGATAGGGGCGCCCCTGGGCCAGGGCAAATGCCGCCTCAAGCAGGTTCGACTTGCCCTGGCCGTTCTCGCCGCACAGCACAATCGGCCCCGGCTGGAAACGGAGCTCGAGCTGACGGTAGTTGCGAACGTTGGTCAGCGCAAGGCGGCTGATATACACAGGCCCATTGTAACATCGTATGTGTCTGGCCCCGACGTCCCACGCCTGTTATACTGCCCGCTTGATGGACGCCGGCGATATCCTCAAGACCTTTGCCTGGGCCATGACGCCCATCGGCGAGCTGCGCCTCTCCATCCCCCTCGGCATCATCACCTACGACTTGCCGTGGTACGCCGTCTTCCCCATCTCCATAGCTGGCAACATCGCGCCGGTGCTGCTCATCCTGCCCGCCCTCGACCGCATTGCGCGGTTCCTCCAGTCGTTCCCCAACCCGTTAGGCCGACTCCTGGCCTGGCGCGTGGCGCAGCTCCAAAAACGACAGGGCAAGCGCTTCGAGAGGTATGGGGCGCTGGCGCTGCTGGCCTTTGTTGCCGTGCCGCTGCCGCTGACCGGCGCCTGGACCGGCTGCCTGGCGGCGTGGGTCTTCCGCGTCCCCTACCGCCGCGCCGTGGCCGTCATCTTCCCGGGCGTGCTCGTCGCGGGCGTCATCGTCACGGCGCTGGTGGAAAGCGGCTCCCACCTCAGCATCTTCCTCTCCGAGCGTTAGCCGGCGCTAGCCGTATAATGGAAGCGCCGCGTTGCCC
>JACPQI010000065.1 GCA_016190545.1 Chloroflexota bacterium | reverse complement strand
TTCTATGATTCCCACGGCCTCTGCTATCCGCGCATACCGATCTATTGGATTTTCGACGAGAAGCGGATGCGTGGCGGGCCGCTGCCGATGGGCCTGGGGCCGTGCAACCCGCCAGGCGGGGTCATGGGCCCCAACTACTACCGCTGGAGCGAAGATAACGGGGCCGAGATGGAGAAGGGCTGGATCATGAAGGGCCGCACGGTGGCCGACCTTATCAGCGCCATAGGCAAGGAATCGGATGGCAGGCTCATGATGAGCGCTGCGGTCTTGGAAGAGACGGTCAAGACCTACAACCGCTACTGCCAGGAGGGGCGAGACCCCGATTTCCACCGCCCCACGCCCACGCTGGTGCCGCTGGACAGCCCGCCCTTCTACGCTGTCCAGCTCTGGCTCGGTGGCTCGGATACCCAGGGCGGCCCAAAGAGGAATGTCCGAGGGCAAGTTCTCCATCCCGACAACACACCCATCCCGGGCCTCTACTCCGCCGGCGACCTGGGTTCTTTCTGGGGAATGCTGTCGCATGGCGGAGGGCCGTTGGCTGAGTCCTATGCCGTCGGCCACGTCGCCGGAGCGAACGCCGCCGCCGAGAAGCCCTGGGATGGATAACTGAAGGGGTATTGCGATGCAGTCGAATGGCGCATCACGGCGACAGCACCGCCAGAGAGGGAGGCGTATTGCGTAGGATGCTTGACATTTGACGTCTCCGTTTCGTGTGGCGTGGCTGCCATATGGCAGGCCGCTGTTATTAGGCGACGTTAGGAAGGTCAGGAAGGAAGAATCAAGGAGGTTACCATGGCTCGCGCTGCGCTCAAGCCCCAAAGCACCATTCCGTTGGACCTGGAGAAGCCCTTCTACCCCAAGCTGTCCAAGGACCTGAACATCTTCGAAGGTGGGCCTGAACACGTCATCTTTGCGGAGGTAGGTGATCAGGACATCTTGTTCTGGGCGTCCCCCTACTACCTCCACGGCGCAACGCGAGACGGCTTCATGGCGGACCGGGCCGCAACGGTCTGTACCATGTTCCTGGCCGTCCCCAAGAAGCTGCGCGGCCACATGAACGACACTGATTACATCTGCCAGGGCTTCTCGCCGGCGGACTACGGCAAGGACACCGAACTGAAGGTGAGCAGCACCGCAAGCCAGGTGGTATGGAAGTACCGTGGTTCGGAATTCATCTGCCGCCCGCCCTACTGGACCGCCAAGGGCAAAGATGGCGACCTCTCTTACGACCTGAAGATCACAGGCACAGCCCCGACCTCCTACTACATCGGGGACTTCAAGAAGTTCCCGAAAGAGGTCCCCGTAGCGGACTTCGACCAGTTCACCACCTGCACCGGCACCATCAAGGCGGGCCAGAAGAGCTATGCCATCGCTAAGGGTTTCGGCGGCCATGAGCACTGCATCAGCACCATGGCTATGGGCCAAGCCTTCAGCCAGGGGTCTACGGCGCAGCAGATGCTGTGGTTTGTCGGCGGCGGCGACCCTCTCCAGTTCTTCTGCTTCAGTTGGGGTAACCACAGGTATGGCCGGATCATGGTCGACGGCGAGTACCTTCCCTTCGGCGACAACGACGTTACCATCCACACCCTGGAGCACTGGAAGGACCCCCGCAGCCTGGCGACCATGCCGTGCCGATGGCACGTCAACATGCGCTCCCCCAAGGCCATCGTGGACGTGGAGGCCGTGGCCTCGGGGCGCATCAACCGCATCTGGGCGATGCGGTTCGGGTACCTGCTAGACACCTGGTTCCTCGGCACACTGAACGGCTCCGTCCTCTACCCCAACGGGCGTGTCGTCCCTGTCAAGGACGTGCTCTATGAGGTTGAGTGGGTGCGTACGCTCTGGCCGTAGGAAAGTCTCAAGCATGTGGCAAGGCGAATTTGATGTTGACAGACATAGCTTTAGGAGGTCTGCGATGGAACGATTAACGAAACCCAGTGTCCTTATCGTGTTCCTGACAATGGCCTTAGGCCTGCTGGCTGCGGCCTGCGGCGGCGGAGAAGAGGCGACGCCGGTCCCCACGCGAGCGCCAGCCGCCACGGCGACGCGGCCACCCGCAACCGCGGCGCCCTCCACGCCTACCCCGAGGCCGGCGGCGACCGCTGCGCCTACCGCCACCACAGCGCCGGCGGCAACACGCCCGGCGGCGACTGCCACGGCTGCCCTGTCTGGGCCGGCTGGCAAACTGACGGTCGCCATCTCCTCCTTCGTCACCGAAGATGTCCAGCCATCCTTTGGGCGCATCGCGGCGGCCCGCAGCTACCTGGGCCCTATGTACGATTCGCTGTTCACGACCAACGAGGACGGCTCTCCTGCTCCTGGCGTGATTCAGCGATGGCAGATGGCCGCCGATGCCAAAAGCTGGACGCTCGACCTGCGGCCTGGCATGCGCTTCCACAACGGCGACCCGGTGACGGCGGACGACGTGAAGTTCACCTACGACATCGTCGTCGCCCACGCCGACAGCCCACGGCAGGGCACGAACGCCGCCAGCTATAAGGCGAGCGTGGAGTCTGTAACGGTGCTGTCTCCTACATCCGTCCGCGTGAACCTCAAACGGAATTGGCCCCTCATGCCATACGACGTTGGCCCTAGGACAGGCTCGGAGGGCATGGTAGTGCCCAAGGCCTACACGGACCGCGTGGGCGAGACCGGTTTTGAAGAGAAGCCCATCGGGACCGGGCCATGGCAGCTTGTCCGCCGCGAACGCGGTGTCCGCTTCGTCTACCAGCCATCACCCTACACCCATCCGTACAGGTCCACGCCGGCGTTCAAGGAGATGGAACTTCTCCTGGTCCCTGAAGAAAGCACCCGAATCGCCATGCTGCGGACTGGCGCCGCCGACATGGTGGATATCGGCTCCTTTGACACCGCTGCCTCGGTCCAAAAGAGCGGGACTCTACGTGTGTTGACTATCCCCAGGCTGAACACCGCAAACATCGTATTGATGGGGTATGGCGATCCCCGGGTCGATGCGCTTCCTTTGGGAAAGAAGGACGTGCGACAGGCCCTGTTTAACTCCATTAATACCAAGGAGATCATCGACACGCTGTTTACCGGCTTGGCCGAAATCTCCCCGCGCATGCTGGTAACACCCGGTACCCTGGGCTGGGATCCCTCCTGGACACCAGAGCCGTACAACCCGACGCGCGCCAAGGAGCTATTGGCTGCCGCCGGTTATTCACGCGGCTTCTCCGTCAGAGTGTATAGCTATTCGGCTCCCGGCGCCGCCTGGATGCCGCGACTCGCTGAGGCCGCGGCAGGCTACTGGTCCAACATAGGCATCACTCCCCAAATCGTCCCAACGGATGCAGGAACATTGTTCACGAACTGGAGAAAACGGCCCCAGCCGGAGGACTACATGGGCCAGGCGACTACCGTCTACGGCGCCGTCACGCCCACCAACATGAACTTCCTGCGAGTGTTCTTCCACTCCGGAGGGATCACCTACAACCACCCGGACCCGAGGACGGACGCACTCATTGACCAGGCCCTGGGAGAGACGGATACTACCAAGCAAGTGGCCCTCATCCGCCAGTTCATGAACATAGTGCACGGAAACTACACAACCATACCCGTGGCCATTGTGCCGGACCTGTACGGCATCGGCGCACGTATTGGCTCGTGGAAGAACACGCATCTGGGCGGGTTTGGCCTCTTTGCGGAGACCATCACGTCCAAGTAACCCTGACGAAAGGAGCGGCATGAGCACCTTGATTACCGGCGCCGGGCCCGTGGGGGCGCGGGTGGCTCGGCACGAGCTGGAGGCAGGCGGCAGGCCCATCCTCTACGACATCGCCCCCAACCCGGAGGCGATGGCGGAGGTCGTCGACCTGAAGCGCTGCGTCGTGGTGCGGGGCGACGTGCTGAACCCCCTCGAACTGGCTGAGACCATCCGCAAGGAGAAAGTCGAGCGCATCATCCACACGGCGGCCAACCCCGGCTTGACGGCGGGCGCCCAGTTGAAGCCGCACCTGGCTGTCATGGTGAACGTGGTGGGCACCGCCAACGTCCTGGAGGCGGCTCGCATCTTTGGCATAGAGAGGGTGACGGTCTGCAGCAGCAGCGCCATCCCCTTGATGATGACGGGCGGCGAAGACAGAGGCGACCTCACAAAAGAGGAGGCCTTTCCTCGGACACGCGGCGTCTACGCCACCACGAAACAGGCGGCGGAAGCCCTGGCCATCAACTACGCGGAGGCCTTTGGCGTGGACTGTGTGGCAGTGCGCTTCCCCGGCCTGTTCGGGCCGTGGAAGACCCCTGGCGGCGGTGGCCTGCTGACGGAGATGGTCCGAGGGTGGACGGAAGCCTCTCTCGCCGGGAAAGAGGTCACCCTCTCCACCATGCGATTCGAATTCGCCTACTCCGAGGACGCGGCGCGGGGCGCCTTCCTGGCCTCCCGGGCCAAGGGGCTGAAGAACAGGGTGTTCAACATCGGCGCGGGGGAGTTTTTCACGCCGCAGGAGTTGGCGGCCATCGTGCAGCGGGTGTTCTCCGGCGCCAAGGTGAAGGTGGATACAACGGTCAGGGCCGCTCCGCTCCCGTTCAACGTCGCTGGCCCTATGGACCTGAGCCGTGCCCGTGAGCAGTTGGGCTATACGCCTTCGTACCCCTTGGAGAAGGCCCTGGCCCACTACAAGGAATGGTACATGGCCCACCGGGCCGCCACACGCTAGGCAGAAAGTAGGACGCAACGTGGACAGTTGGTACGCCTTTTTTGTCGGGATGTACCCGCTGTTTCTTCCTGTTGGCCCGTGACCAGGCGCAAACGAAAAGGAGGCGATGCTATGACCATGAGTTTTGCCATCGGGCTGCCGGCATACACACCCGCCGAGTTCATCCGGCAGGTCAGTTTGGCGGAGCAGGTGGGATTTGACATGGTCTCGGTCGGCGACTCCGCGGCCCTCATAATGGACCCATACGTGGCCCTCACGCTGGCCGCGCTCAACACCAAGACCTGTAAGCTGGGCGTCTTCGTCACCAATCCTCTCGTCCGGCATCCGGTAGTGGCCGCCGGGGCCATCTCCTCCATTGACGTGCTGTCGAACGGGCGGGCCGTCTTGGGTATCGCTACCGGCTACAGCGGTGTTGCGAACCTGGGTATGCGGCCCTCCACCACTGCGGGGTTGGAGGAATACGTCCTGGCGCTGAAGTCGCTGTGGGCCGATACAACCGCCACCTATCAAGGCAAGACCATCCGCATGATGTGGGCGCGCAAGCCGGTGCCGGTCTTCATCTCGGCCAGCGGCCCTAAGGTGCTGCGCATGGCGGCCCGCGTGGCCGATGGGGTGCTCATCGGCACGGGCCTGACGCCGGAGATCATCCAAAGCTCTCTGGACGAATTAGAAAAGGGGGCGAAGGAGGCCGGGCGGCGAGTGGAGGATATCGACGTGTGGTGGTTCGCCAAGGGCAATCTGGGCGCGAGCAAAGAGGCAGCCGGCTACGACATCCGCTCCGGGCTGGCGAGCAGCGCCGGCCTGGCCTTTAGCGTGACGCTGGAGGGAAAGCAGCTCCCGCCCAAGCTGGTGCCGGCTATCAAGAAGCTGATGGCGGAGTACGACTTTACCCGGCATGTGCAGGCGGGCGCAGTACGGCAGGCTGAGTTGGTTGACGAATTGGGGCTGCGCGACTACCTCGTGGAGCGCTTCGCCATCGTCGGCACGCCCGCCGACTGGATATCTACGATCCGTAAGCTACAGAAACATGGCGTACGGAAGCTGTTCATAGCGGGCGTCATGCCGGACCGCGACCTCTTCATCTCCACCCTGGGTCGCGAGGTGCTCCCCGCCTTCAAGCGGTAACGACGAGACACGAACACCAAGGAGGAGCCATGGCACGGAAAGCGCTGACGGCCCAAAGCGACCTCATCCTGCGCCACGAAATCCCCTACTATCCGCAACTGCCAAAGGACATCAGCATCTTCGAGAGCGGCGCCCAGCAACTCGTCATGGCGACGGTCGACGGACAGGACGTGATGTTCTGGGTGGCGCCGTACTTTCTGCACGGCAAGACGCCGGTCGGGTTCCTGGCCGACGATGCGGCCACGGTTTGCACCATGTTCCTTGCCGTGCCCACCAATCTGCGCGGCAAGATGAACGATACCGATTTCGTCTGCCAGGGGTTCACGCCCGCCGACTATGGCAAGAGCAAAGACCTGAAAGTGAGCACCACCAGGGACAAAGCCGTTTGGACGTTCCGGGACATGGAGTTTGTGTGCCAGCCGCCGCACTGGAGCGCCAAAGGCCGTCATGGAAACATCTCCTTTGACCTGAACATCATCGGCACATCGCCTACCTCCTTTTTCATCGGAGACTTCAAGGACATCCTCAAGACCGGGGTCGCCTGCTTCGACCAGTTCACCGCCGCCAGGGGCGCTGTCACTGTGAACGGCAAGCGCTACCCCATCGCCAACGGCTACGGGGCCCACGAGCACCCGGTCCTGGCGCGGGCCGTGGGCGAGGCCTTCAGCCACCAGATGTACTGGTTCATCGGTGGCGGAGATGGGCTGCAATTCTTCCACTTCACTTGGGGCCCGGTCAACTATGGGCGGGTGCTCGTCGATGGGAAATTCGTGGCGGCCGACCGGGGCATGTCGCTGGCGGTCACCGACTGGTGGAAGGACCCGCGCAGCTTGGCTACCATCCCCTGCCGCTGGCACCTCACCCAACGCTCCAAGGACGGCATCTTCGATGTTGAGGCCGTGGCCCACGGGCGCGTCAACCGCATCTGGTGCCTGCGCTCCGGCTACGTGCTGGACGTGTGGATCATGGGAACGGCGAATGGGCACTTCATCCGGCCTGATGGTGGCGCGACGCCGGTCAAAGACGTGCTGTTTACCGTGGAGTGGATGAGGACCATCTGGCCCTAGTCCTGACGTTAGGCAGTGCAGGCCCTAAGGAGACGTGCATGATCGATTTCGGCACGACGCCGGAGGAAGAGAAGTTCTTCAAGGAGCTCGACGAGTTCCTCGAAAAAGAGGTGCCGCCAGAGGTCCGTCGTGGCGTCAGGAACCAGCAGGGGGAGTCGCTGATGGGCGAGTATCTGTTGAGCGGTGACCCGACTCCGCCCGGCGCCTTAGCCTGGTTCCAGAAGCTGGGCGAGAAGGGCTACCTGGGGATGAACTGGCCTCCAGAGTATGGGGGCAAGCGCCCGACAACAGTCCAGCAGTGGCAGTTCATGGAAAGGCTGATCTATAAAGGGCTGCCGGTCGGCGGCATGGAGATTTGGGCCTTCGCTCCGGTGCTGTTGCGCTGGGGCACGGAGGAGCAGAAACAGAAGTACCTTCCTGGCATCATGAAGCAGGAGGTTCACTTTGCCATGGGCCACACCGAGCCGTCAGGAGGCACAGACCTGGCGGCGTTGCAGACCCGGGCGGTCAGAGACGGCGACGAGTACGTCATCAACGGGCAGAAGATGTTCACCACCACGGCCCATTTCGCTACCCATGTGTGGCTGGCTGTCCGCACCAATCCTGAACTCCCCAAACACAAGGGCATCTCCATTCTTCTTGTCCCCATGGATACCCCTGGAATCACCGTTCGCCCCCTGATGACTCAGACGGGCGAGCAGACCAACGAGGTGTTCTTCGAGGATGTCCGCGTCCCGGTCAGTTGCCGGGTGGGTGAGGAAGGCCAAGGTTTCTTGATTACGATGACGGCCATCGACTTCGAGCGGGCCATGCTCATCAGCGACCTCCGCTGGATGCTCGACCAGCTCATCGAGTACGCCAAAACGACTCAGGTGAATGGAAGACCGCTCAGCCAGGACAGCGCCATCAGGCAGACGCTGGCGCGCTTAGCGTGCGATATCGAAATGGCCGGGCTTCTGGGGCTGTGGACCTCTTGGACGATAGACCAAGGCGAGTCCCAGCATGTCCAGGTGGCCATGCACAAGCTGTGGGCCGGGGAGCTGCGGGAGCGCCTCGCCAACGCCGCTTCCAACATCGTGGGGCCTCTGAGTCTCACGAGTGTGGGCGGGCGAGGGGTGTTCGAAGGCATGGTGGGCAAGTTCTACTTGCGTTACCCTCTGCTCAAGTTTGGAGCCGGAGGTATTGAGCTTCTCAGGGCACGTATCGCACAGCGAGGGCTGGATCTGCCCCGAGACCGCTGAGGCAACGCCACGTTCTAGGGAGCGCACCAGCGATGGTGGACTTATCGTATTCCCAGGAGCAACAACTGCTGCGCAAGGCGGCGCGGGAGTTCTTCGAGCGTGAATGCCCGTACTCTTTGCTCTATGCCTTGGAGGAGGACTCTCAAGGTTTCAGCCAAGACCTGTGGCAGAAGATGGCCGAGTTAGGGTGGTTGGGACTTTCGTTCCCAAAGGCCTATGGTGGCGAAGAGAGCAGCCTCATAGACCTGGGCGTGCTGCTGGAGGAGTTCGGACGGGCGGCCTGCGCCGGGCCGTACTTTAGCACGGTGGCCTTAGGCGGCGCTCTCGTTCAGCGAGCCGGAAGCGAGGAGCAAAAAAAGGGCCTGCTCCCCAAGTTGGTCCGTGGTGGACAGCGATTGGCCCTCGCGGTTTCTGGCCCTACCGGGCGGACCGCTGGATGGGACATCCCATTTCGGCTGGAGCAACACGGGAAGGACTGGCGACTGACAGGAACGTCATGTCTGGTGGACTGGGGCCACGTGGCGGACGTTCTGGTCTGCGCGGCGCGTCCGACCAGCGACACAGACGCGGTTACCTTGCTCGCCATCGATGCCGGTCAACCCGGCTTGAGGATTACCCAGGAGCGCCCCATAGACAATGAGCGCGTCGCTACGGTCGAGATGAGCGGCGTGCCGACTTCGCCTGACGATGTTGTGGGAGAGGTGGGAATGGGATGGCCTTCTCTTGAGGCGACGCTGGAGCAGGCCAGCGCCCTGCGCTGCGCCGAAATGGTTGGCGGGACTGGGAAGGTCCTCGAGATGACGGTGCGCTACGCCCAGAATAGGGTCGTCTTGGGGCGGCCAATCGGAGGCTTCCAAGCTGTGCAGGGGCAAATCACCGATGCCTATGTGCTCGAGCGAGGCGCGTGGTTGGCGACCTACCGGGCGCTGTGGGCTTTGTCGAGCGGAAGGCCAGCGGCAAAAGAGGTATCCGTGGCGAGAGTCCTGGCGCGAGATGCCTATCTCAAGGCGACCAGTGTGGGGGCACAGATTCATGCAGCTATTGGGCACATGAAAGAGTACCCGCTCCAGTTCTACTTCCGCCGGGCCAAGGGGAGTGAGCTCCGGTTAGGGGGCATGTACGATAACCTGGAGAAGGTGGCGCTGGGCCTCGGCCTCTAAAGGGGACTGGACAGCCCCACATTCGGGTGAAAGGAGAGCACTGCAGCTATGACACACGACCCCGTCTGTGGCAAGGAAGTGGACGTTGAGCAGCTACAGCGGCAACAGTCGACGCTCCCCACAGGGGCAAAGGTCGTCGATCCCAAGGCTGGCACGCGACGATACCACGACGGCAAGTGGTACTACTTCTGCAGCCTTGACTGTCGAAGGAAGTTTATGGAGAACCCGGAGGCGTTTGTGCCCGGGGAACAGGGCCAGTGACCCTACGCTGACTGAGGAGGTACGATGGCGCTACCTCTAGAAGGGGTAAGAGTCCTCGACTTGACACGCATGGTGGCTGGGCCCTTGGCTACCATGCTGCTGGCGGACCAAGGTGCTGAGGTGATCAAGATCGAGGAGCCCGGCCAAGGGGACCGGATGCGTCGGATAGGCACCGCAGCCGAGTTCGTCAATGGCGTAAGTCTTTACTGGCTCGCCTTCAACCGCAACAAGAAGAGCGTGACCATCAACCTCAAGAAGGATTCCGGACGCCGCCTCTTCTATCAATTAGTCCCCCTCAGTAACGTGGTCGTCCATAGCTTTCGCCCAGAGGCGGCGAAGCGGATAGGCGTGGACCAAGAGAGCCTATCCCGGCTCAATCCTCAGGTCATCTCCTGCTCCATTTCTGGCTTTGGCGAGACCGGTCCGTACCAGCATTTGCCGGGCTTCGACCCCGTCATCCAGGCCCTGAGCGGTCTTGCCAGCACCGCAGGGGAACCCGGTACCAGGCCCGAGGGTGTGGGGCTGCCTGTGGGCGACCTCATTCCAGGGGTCTGCGCGGCCTATAGCATCTCCGCCGCGCTCTATGAGCAGCGGGCGAAAGGCCAGGGCTGCCACATCGACCTGGCGATGCTGGACTGCGTCGTGGGGCTCCTCGGCTTCCACGCTACCAGGTATCTAGCCACCGGGCACCTGGCTGACCCGGGCAGCGGGCTTCAGGTTACCCAGGCCCCGTGGGGCGCTTTCAAAGCTAGCGACGGCTATCTTGTAGTGACTGTATCGAATGAGGAGTTGTGGGCCGAGTTCTGCAAAGTCATAGGGTGCCTTGCACTCGTCAATGACCCCCGTTTTGAAAATGTCCTCTCGCGTGTCCGGCATCATAAAGTCCTGCGCAGCCTGATAGAAGAAGCCTTGGCCGAGCGCACCGCCAGGGAATGGGTGGCGCTCCTGTGGAATGCGGGTGTGGGCGCCGCGCCGGTCTATTCCGTGGGTGAAGCGCTGGAGGACCAACACGTCCAGGCACGGGACATGGTGGTGTCCATTGAGCACCCCGTCGCTGGAGCGTATCGCGCTGCAGGCACCTTCATCAAGACGACGCGCGCCTCGCAGCCCCGACTGGAGCCGCCGCCCTTGCTCGGGCAGCACACCAACGACATTTTGGGGAAACTCCTGAAGCTGGATGAGAACGAGATCGCCCAGCTTCGGGCTGAAAAAGCCGTCTAAAGGCTCACAATAAGCCACAGATACGGCTAGTGAAGGAGGCAATAATGAAAATGCATCTTGACAGGAAGATCAACGCGGACCTACCTTGAGCCTGTCACACGCTCTGGACGAAAACGATCCTATGCAAATGAGGGGGTGACCGTGCTGCGAAAATCAGGGATTGTGTTTATCTCGTCTCTCATAACTGTTGTGGGACTCGCGGTGGCCGCTTGTGGCGGGGGTGAGGATTCCACACCAACGCTGGCGCCTCAAGCAACCGCCTCACCAACTCGCACGCCGACGCCGGCGCCGCAGGCAACCGCTTCACTTGTGAGTACGCCGACCGCGACGCCGCGAACGACTCCTTCCCCTGTCGCTACGCCAACGCCGGCGGCTGGCTCTGACCAACCTACGGGAACCCTGCGGGTAGCCGTTCCTGGTTTCGGCTTTGAAACTAATGACCCGACGAGGGAGACCCTGGACGTAGCCCATACTCTGTTGACTCCCGTGTATGACTGGGTGATATGGCATAGCCCCGACGGCACCGTGGCACCTGGAGCAGCGGACCGATGGACCATGAGCGACGACGGTACGGCTTGGACCCTCCATCTTCGGGATCTCCGCTTCCATGATGGACGCCCTATCACAGCGGAAGATATAAAATTCAGTCTGGAACGTGTCCTGGAACCGGCGGCAACCAGTGCCAGTGCGGGAGTGTGGCGGTCCAATCTCGGCCGTGTGGAGGCGGTATCGCCTCAAGAGGCTCGCCTTCACACCAAGCAGCCGTGGGCAGAGCTGATCGTCCAGCTCTCCCCACGGGCGGGTACGGAAGGTGTGGTCCTATCCAAGAGGGCTTTTCAGGAGTTGGGAGCCAACGTCTATTTCCGGCGGCCACTGGGGACCGGGCCATGGAAGATCATCAACCATGACTTGGGGGTGCGCTACACCTACGAGGCCAACTTGGCGTCTCATCCATATCGCCAAGTGCCCGGGTTCCGAAATCTGGAGATCCGCCTTGTCCCCGAGGAAAGCACTCGCCTGGCCTTGCTACGGACAGGGCAGACAGAGATGGGCGCTGTTTCCCCCGAGAACGCGGCGGCCTTACTCCGCCAAGGCCTTCGTGTCTACGAGATTAAGAACATTGCCGTCGTCCGGGCAGTGTTCTTCGGGTTCGGCAATCCCGAGCTGTTCAAGCAATTCCCCTCTTCCAATCGGGATGTGAGAAAGGCTCTCTCCCTCGCAGTCAATCGCCAGGAGCTCGTCGAGTCCTTGCTTGGGGGCTTTGGAAGCGTGCCTGCAAGGAGCGTGGTCATTCAAGGAGTCGAGGGCTTCGACTCTTCCTGGCAGCCTACTGCTTATGACCCCGCAAGGGCCAGGCAGTTACTTGCGGAAGCCGGATATCCAGCGGGCTTCGACATCAAATATTGGAGTGCCAGTCATAGCGTTGCGCCCTGGATGCCCCGGGCTGCGGAAGCCGTCGCTGGCTACTGGAGTGCCATCGGAGTCCGAACGAGAATCGTCCCAACGGAATTCGCAGTTATGACCCCCATGTATCGTGCCCGGCCCCAGACCGAAGTCGTTGGGACAGTATTCAACCTTCCTGCTCAGGTAGTTCCCTCCCCTAGCAGGGTCTTCTCCGTTCACTATTCCTCGGCCGGGGTGGTGTGGCTCTTGCCCATAGCGGAGATCGATCGCCTCGTGGGAAAGCTGGGTACCACAGTAGATCCCCAGCAGCGAGTACAGCTCATTCGGCAGATACAGGACATGATCCACGAAGAGTACGTGGACGTACCCCTAGGAGCCTCTTCGGCCCTCTGGGGAGCCACCGAAAGGGTGGCGGAGTGGCAAACAATAGTTTCTGGGGGGGTTGGCCTCACGCTGGAGACGGCCAAACCCCGACGCTAGTGCGGACGCGACAAGATGGCTGCTGCCCGGACACGGCGCAAGGCTGATGCTCAGACTTGCATGTTTTGCGCTGCAGTTGACGATGTGAGTACCTTCAAGTGGGACCCCCGGCTGTATTGCGTCCCTCGTGAAGGACACGACTTGGCTCTCCTGCGAGCGGAACAGGCGATTTAAGGAGGTAAGGAGCGATGCCATGACTCCTCAGAGCGCTTTTGACGTCCACCAGCATTTCGGCCTGGTGCAGATCGCCCAAGGGCCTGCCCTCACGGAGGCGGCGTGGGACCTCGACCACGATTACGAGCGGCGCACTGCGGTGATGGACCGCTTCGGGATTGCCAAGTGCGCCATCTCTCCCACCCTGCAATACGAGCGGCCCAAGGGCCAAGCCGACACTCGACGTTTCAATGACCTCGCCGCCGAATACCGGCGCCGTTACAGAGACCGCTTCCCGGTAGCGCTGGGGACCGTGGAGCCGCTCCACGGCGAAAAAGAAGGCCTGGTTGAGCTGGAGCGGATGGCCGGGGAGCTGAAACTGGACGGCGTGGTGTGGCACCACCACTTTCAGGGAAGCTCGATGGTCGACCGGCGCATGAGGCCGTTCCTGAAGAAGACGGCGGAACTGGGGATGCCCGCCTTTGTCCACGTTATGGCGGAGTCCATGCTGGAGTCGGCCTGGCAATTAGAGATCCTGGCGGAGGCTTTTCCTACCGTCTCGTTCGTTGCCCTAGCCGGTCTGACCGAGTTTACCCAGAGCCGCTACATGCTGAGCATGTGCAAGCGGCTCCCGAACATCTATGTGGAGACCGCGGCCCTGTTCTCTCTTGGGAGAGTGCTCGAAGAATTCGTGGAGCAGCTCGGCTCCACTCGCATCCTGTTCGGCTCGGACCTTTACCTGGACCCGCTCACCTACGAGGTCCCGTACGTTCTCCTGGGCATCCGCGAGTCGCGAATGCTCTTGGACAAGGACAAGGAGAACATCCTCTGGAACAACGCCCATCGGTTGTTCAAGTTGACCCCTTAGGTGAGGTATATTCATTCCCGTCCGCCACGATAGCGTAGCCTTCCGACGTCGTGCGCTACCGTCCGAGCGCTATTGTCTGAGCGACTTCAAGTTCACCGGGACAAAGAGCGAGGTGGTCTGGCGAATCGGGAACACCTGGTTCGTCTGCAGGTCTCCCTTCTGGAAAGAAACAAGCGCTGGCCTGCGGGTTCTCGATCGACAGTATCGCCCGAGAAGATCCTGGAAGACATACGGGTGGCAGATTTCATCCTCGTCATCGCGGGGCCGCCGGTCACGCAAATGATGGCGGACGCCGGCGCGGAGGTGATCAAAATCGAGTTGCCTGCGCTCTCTGCCGCCCTCTCCCAGTGGGAGCGCCTCCACAACACCGTCCGCCCCCACGAGGCCCTTGCCTGACGCACGCCCCTGGAGTATCTTCGTGCCTGCCACCCAGAGGCTGCCTCCGAATCCGCTCCAGCCTCACATGCACTGGACGAGTACATCTGCTTGACACAGCTTTTTGGGGTGTGCTATTATTCGACCGAACGACCGGTCACTTCTCCCTAACGGGCGGTCAAATGCCTATTTTGCTAGAACAATCTGGCTATGATCTGAAACGGGAGAAAGTGCTCGAGGTGGCGGCCCAACTCTTCAAAGAAAAAGGCTATCGGGCGACGTCCCTTCGGGACATCGCTAACGCCCTCGGGGTCACTAAAGCGTCCCTTTACCACTATTTCAAAAGCAAAGAGCAGATCCTCATCGAACTTTACGAACGCATCCATAGCCGCCTAGCGGAAGCCGCGCAAGAGTTGCTACGGCCGTCGGGCGACGCGACGGCTGCTCTGCTCGAGGTAATCAAGAACCACATTAGGTTCGTTACCATCCACCCGGATTTGTCCGCCATTTTCTTTCAGGAAAAGGCCGAACTCGACTCCCAGTACCGCCGGGTTGTAAACAGACGGTCCAGGGAGTATGACAGGCCGATAGAAGAGCTGATCCGACAAGGAATAGAGGAGGGACGATTCCGGAGTGTTGACGTGCCGGTCACTGTGAACTTAATTATGGGGATGTGCAATTCCGTTTATCAATGGTACAAGCCGGGCAGAAGACTGTCCGCCGACCAAATAGGCGAACTTGCAGCAGGCCTGATCATTCAGGGGATCGGTCGCGGGATGAACGGTGATTGTGAACAAAAAGCGAGGCGTCTCAAAGGCAGAGTGGCGAGGGGCTTGGGCACTGAGGTCCTCGAGAAGCAAAGAGGTAGAGAGGATGGTGGAGAAGCGCGTCTTCCTCGGGGCGGATGAAATGATATCCCGCTTCAGGATGCCTGTTAGTGCGGCTGAGGCGATGGCCGAGATTCGAATCTTGGAGGTGCGTCGTGCGAAATAGATGGACGCTAGCAGGGATCACCCTTGTCATGACAGTAGCCCTGGGTGCCGCGGCCTGCGGTGGAGGGGAGGAGGCCACGCCAACCGCGGCGCCAACGAGAGCGCCCACCGCGACTGCTGCCCCGGCGCCGACGGCAATCCCGCGGCCACCGGCAACCGCAGCGCCCATCGCAACCGCTGCGCCGACACCAACGGCGCGCCCAGCGGCGACGCCCACGACAGCTCCCCCTCCGGCGCAGCAGGCAGGGAAACTGCGCGTTGCCCTTTCCTCCCTCGGGAATGAACGGGTGCAAGGGTCCCGCGCGTTGATCGCCACCGTCCGTGGTTACTCAGGCGCCTTGTTCGACTGGATGACCTGGGCCAACCCGGACGGCTCCTTGGCTCCAGGTGTGCTGGAGCGGTGGGAGATGTCCGCCGATGGCAAAACGTGGATGCTCACGGTCCGGTCTGGAATGCGGTTCCATAACGGCGACCCGCTCACAGTTGAGGACGTCAAGTACACTATCGAAACGGTTGTCAAGGATGCTGACATCCCCGAGCGCTCGTCCTTCGCATTCGCCTGGAAGGGAAGCCTTGCGGGCAGCTCCCTGGACGTCGTGTCTCCCACCGTGCTTCGGATAACCCTTGCGCGACCGTGGCCCCTGCTGCCGTATGACGCCAGTGTCCGGCAAGGGCCGGAAGGCGGCATCATTCCCAAGGGCTACCATGAACGCGTGGGAAGCGCCGGATTTGCCCAAAAGCCGGTTGGCACCGGCCCCTGGCAGTTCGTCCGCCATGACCCCGGCATTCGCTTCGTATTCCAGGCCGCTCCAGGCAAACACGCCTACCGTGCAACACCCGGATACAAAGAACTGGAGGTCTCCGTGATTCAGGAGGAAAGCACGCGCATCGCCTCCCTGAAGACCGGGGCTTCGGATATCGTTGAAGTTGCGACCTTTGATGCGGCCGCCAACCTGCAAAAGGAGCGCTCCCTAAAGGTCCTCACCGTTCCAGCCGTGAACGTGGCTTACATGGTTTTCCCCGGGTGGGGTGACCCGAGGATGGCGTCCAGGCCAACCGCAAAGAAAGAGGTGCGCGAAGCCCTCGTTCTGGCGGTAAATAGGGCGGAAATCATATCCAGCTTGTTCCGCGGCCTGGTTGATCCAGCGCCCAGGGTGTTGGTCGCTCCCGGGACCTTGGGCTACAATCCCAACTGGAAGCAAGAGCCGTTTGACCCCGCCAGGGCGAAGGAGCTCATGGCCGCCGCTGGATACCCCAGCGGGTTCCCTCTCCAAGTCTGGAGCTACGCCGCCCCAGGCGCCGCCTGGATGCCGCAGCTGGCGGAAGCGGCTGCCGGCTATTGGGCCAATATTGGCGTGAAGCCGAACATCGTGTCGGCGGATGTGGGCGCCTTCTTTCCGAGGATGTTCGCACGGCCTCAGGCGGACGACTTTATTGGTACGGCGTATCCCCTCTACGGCAGCATCACACAAACCAACCTTGCGAATCTTAAGACCCTCTACCATAGCAAGGGCACTACGCTTGTCCTACCGGACTCCACCCTTGACGCCATGATCGACGCGGGCTTAGCCGAACTTGACCCTCGGAAACAACAGACTCAGATTACCCAGATCGCCGACTATATCCGCGCCCAGCATGTAGACCTGCCTGTAGCCTTGATGCCCGCGCTCTACGGTGTCGGCCCAAGCGTTGCGGAATGGACCGTGATCATGTCTTCTGGTCTTGGGCCCATTTACGAGACATTCAGGGCAAAGTAATGAGCACGCTCAGCGCCGGCGTCGGGCAGACCGTGGGAGACTGGAAGGGTCTTCACCTGGAAGGCGTCGGACTGCTCGCGGAGATGTTCGCGCCCAAACGATAGGTCTGGCTGGCCGAGGCGCAAGGCTACGCAGTCGATACCCGGAGGGAGCGACACCATGGATACCGCGGCGCGGGTGCCTCAAAAGCTTCTGGGAGGTATGCGGGTAGCCGACTTCACCCTCGTCATCGCGGGGCCGACGGCGACTCGCATGATGGCCGATGCCGGGGCCGAGGTGATCAAGGTTGAGCCGCGGCCGCCGGGCGACGTCTGTCGCGTCTATGAAGAGCAGGGGGGGTTGTTCGTCCAGTGCAACCGGGGGAAGAAGGCGATTTGTGTCGACTACCACCGTCCCGAGGGCAAGCAGGTCGTCGAGCGCCTCATTGCCCGGTCTGACGTATTGGTGGAGAACTTCAGCCCCGGGGTGATGGCGAAGCACGGTCTCTCCTACAAGGAGGTGTCCCGCCTCAACCCATCCATCGTCATGTGCTCCATGTCGGGCTGCGGGCAGGAGGGGCCCTATCGAAACTGGCCAGGCAACGACGGCGTTTCCCTTGCCCTCGGGGGGCTCATGCACATGATCGGCCCGCCAAACGACCGCCCGGCTTATCCGGCCAGCGCCCTGGGCGATCACCTCGGGGCCCTCAACGCCTACGCTGCGATTCTGGGGGCCCTGTTCCACCGGCAGCGCACTGGGCAAGGTCAGTACGTGGACATCAGCCTGGTAGACTCCGTGTTCGCTAGCCACGACTGGGCGGTGCCCATTGTGTCCATCGCCCGCGGCACGGTAGAAGTGGGCCGAGGCGGGGCGCACCGGTGGGGGAATTTCCCCGTCTCGAATCTGCGGGGCCCAGGCGGAGGATACCTGAACATCACCGTCAACGCTGAGCACCAGTGGAAAGCCCTGGCCAAGGCTATGGGGCGCCCGGAGCTGGGAGAGTTCAACAACCAATGGCGCATCCAGAACCAGGACGCGCTTGTGTCCCTCATCGAAGAGTGGCTCCAAGCAACCTTCCCGGACGTAGACACCGCGGTCCGGGAGCTGGCGGGGAAGTGGCGGGTGCCCTGCGCGCCGATCAAGTCCGTCAACGCGATCATCGCTGACCCCTATCTGGGCCCGAAGAACACCCAGGAAGTGGAAGACAGCCTGGGGCGCAAAGTCCTGGTGACAAAGACGCCCCACGGCTTCTCCAAGACGCCCATGGCGATCCCCCGTGGCGCGCCCCGGCTCGGCCAGCACAATCGCGAGGTGCTGACAGGGCTGCTGGGCTACTCACAGAAGGACTTTGATGAGCTGGTGGCCTCGGGAGTGGTGCACCAGGCGAAACGATAGCCGAAGACCCTGAAGAGGAGGAAGACGAGCATGACGGTCATGCACCACATGAAGTGGCTCCGGTCACTCGCCGGGTGGCCGCAGGAGGTTACGCCGCCCTGGACGATGGTCGTCGAGGGGGGCGCCTTGCGCCGCCTGGCTCGGGTGTCCAGGACCCGCATGCCGCAGTGGTACGGACTTGAGGACCCCACCGGAGCGGTGCGCGGAGGGCCTGCACGAGCACACCCAAGCTTCCTGTGGTACCTGGCTAACAATACCCCCTGGGACCGGACAGCCATGGAGGCGGGGGCAAACGCGCAGTCCGGCGAAGGGTCCAGCGCTGGCGACGTGTTTCTCGGGGGAGATGTGTACGCCTTCCACCTTCCCATCCAGGAGGGTGACCCCATCACCATGGTGAACCGCATTGGACAGGTGCTGGAAAAGCCAGGCCGGGTGGGCAAGCTGTTCTTCTGCGATGATGAGACCCTGTTCTGGAACCAGCACAACGCTCTGGCAGCGACGCTGGTCCGCCGGACCGTGGCGATCCAGCGCCAGGGCCCTCCTGCGCCACGCGAGCCTTCCCAATACCTCACCAGAGTACCCTCGCCGGAACCTGTGGAGCTTCCACTGCCCAGGCAACTCACGCTCGCGGAGATAGAGACAGACAAGCCTCTGGTACTTACGAAGCCCCGGACCGTCACCATTCGGGACGTGGTCATGTGGTTGAGCTCCGTGGACGACTACATCCCCTACCACTACGACACCGAGCTGGCCAGTGCTTGTGGGCTTCCGGCTCCTGTGGTGCCAGGGAACATGCTCGCCTGCTTGCTCATGACTCCCCTC
>JACPQI010000069.1 GCA_016190545.1 Chloroflexota bacterium | reverse complement strand
TCGTAGCTGAATGCCAGGTGAAGTATAGCACCGGGCCTGGCAGCCCTCAACCTATGGAGATGCCAGCGCAGGCGTGGAGGACCGGTACAGTGTCAGATAGGTCAAGAGGCCGGCGATGCTCTTGGCATCGCAGATAGCGCCGGAGCGGACCAAGCCGGGGATGCGGGAGGGCGAGGTCGGCACAAGGCGGATGGCCTCGTCCTCATCGCCAGGGAGTGGATCCGGACGCAAGCCGGTGGCGAGGTAGAGATAGAGGTACTCGGTGCAAAAGCCAGGGGCGGAGTAGAAGCCGCCCATGCCCCTGAGGCGGGCCGCCCGATAGCCCGTCTCCTCCCGCAGTTCGCGCTGGACACACCATCGCGGGTCTTCCCCCTCCTTGAGACTGCCGGCAGGAATCTCCAGCATCTCTTTGCGCAGCGCAGGCCGGAACTGCCGGATGAGCAGGATGCGCCCCTTCGCATCGACGGGGACGACAGCGACGGCGCCATGGTGCTCAACCACGTCCACCGTTGCAGTGTGGCCGTTCGGCAGCGTCATCCGGTCCTGGCACACGCCGAAGACGCGGCCCTTGAAGACCTGACGGCGCGAGTGGACCTCGTACCGTGGCGGGGCCACGACGCTATGTGCTCTTTGGCGCTGGGGAGGCATCGCTGTTAAGGTACTTGATAACGGCGATCTCGTCACAGCAGTGGAACTTGGGGCAGCGCACGCACTCGCCGAAGACCTTGTGGGGCAGGGTCATGATGTCCACCTGCCTGAAGCCCAGAGTGGCGAAGAAGCCGGGCTTGTACGTGAGGGCGAAGACCCGGTCCAACTCCAGCCGCTTGGCCTCCTCCAGCAACGCCCGCACGATCTGAGCGCCCAAGCCCCGGGCCTGGTACCCCTCCGTCACCGCCAGCGACTTCACTTCTGCCAGGTCGCTCCACAGCACGTGGAGCGCACCGCAGGCGATGACCTTGCCGTTTTCACGGATAAGGTAGAAGTCCCGCACGTTCTCATACAGCTCCGCCAGGGTGCGGGGGAGCAGGTCGCCCTTGGCCGCAAAGTGGCCGAGGATGGCATGGAGCTGAGGCACGTCCGCGATGGTGGCTTTCTCCACCTGCAGTGGCGTTGCCTTGCTCTTGGTTTCCGGCTTGGTGCTGGTCATTCCTTGTGCTCCACCACGGGCAGGCGGCTGTTGGCGCTGCGCAGGCCCAGGCGTGCGGTGAGGGTGCTGTAAAAGGCCGTGGCGGGCTGCCAGCGGAGAAAGCGCGCCACCGTCCGGCTCACTACTACCTCTACCACGTCGCTCCCCTGGAGAGGGTATTCTAGCTGGCCGTCCAGGCTCAGGGCGGCCCGCTGATCGGCGGGCAAGGTCAGCCGCACCTGAGCAGCGCTCGGGACTACCACCGCGTTCTCCAGCGTGAGGTGAGGACAGATAGGCTTGATGACCATATCGCGCGACTGGGGGTAGAGGATGGGGCCGCCCGCCGCCAGCGCATAGCCTGTGCTGCCGGTGGCCGTGGCGACGATGAGGCCATCCCCTTTGTAGGTGGCGAGATGGACGCCGTCCACATGCGCGTCCACATAGATAACCCGGGACAGGGCCGTCCGCCCGATGACCACGTCGTTGAGGGCCAGCATAGGCTGGCTGGGCGTCTGGCCTTCTCGCGGCGCGTCGGAGCCCGGCGCCACCCGTATCTCCAGCAGGGTACGTTCCTCAATACGGCCTTCGCGGGAGAGGATGTGGGGCAGGCTCTTGAGGGCTTCCTCGGCGGAGAGCTCCGTCATGAAACCCAGCTTGCCCATGTTGACGCCCAACAGAGGCACGCCGGCAGGCGCCGCCAGATAGGCCGCGCGCAGGATGGTGCCATCGCCGCCGACAGTGATGAGAAGACCGGTAGCGGGCATCTCCCGCCGGGCCTGCTCGTCCTGGCCCGTGGCGCAGACCCAGAGAAGTCCCTCTTTCTGCTTGAGGGAACGGGCGAGACGTTCTGCGACCGAGCGGGCGGCGGCGAGCTTCTCGTTGTAAATGATGCCGATGCGTTTGTTGTTGAATATCACCGCCGCCCTGCCCTATCTCCAGTCTGAGGAAGTGAATGAAGGGAGTGTAGCATCAGCTATAACAGTATGTCAACGAAGCCTTATTCATAATTCAAGGAGGGCGCGTTGACAAAGGAACAGAAGAAACAGAAGGTCGAACTAACGGAGGAAAGGGTACGGGAGATTGTACGGGAGGAGATGAATCTCGGGCGGCAGCAAAATCAACCGCCCCCCATATTCTTATCCAGGAATTACTGTTCTAAGAAAGCAGAAAGACCTCGCTCTTTAAAATAACTCTCCCATCTAACTTGAACGTCGAATGAGGCTTTAAGGGGGTCGTCTGAAAACTTAATGCTTGCCGCAGCATACTCAAAGCTACGGAGAAGGTATTCTCTTGTCTCCTTGGTGACTGGGTCATCCATGCCTTTGGCTTGGCGAACCCAATCCTCTAGGCTATTTCGCATAAAATCAAGTTCAAGGGTGGCAATCGCACGTTCTGTCCCTATCAGCCGACCGCGTAATTCTTTAAGTTCGTCTCGGAGAGAAGAGACTTGCTTTTGGAACTCCATAACCTCAATTTGCCCCAATTTCTCTTGTAGGCCTTCAATGGCGTTGCTTAGGTCATTGAACTTAACTTCCAGGCCTCCAAGCCGCTCTTCGAGAGGACGCAATATATTCTGCAGGCGCTCAGTCAATGCCCGTTCATACGTGTCATCTTGCATCACGCCACCTTTCGCACCAAGGCTAGCGAACCTGTTGCAAGAGCTTGTGCCTGAAGCACGACTACTGAGAGCATGACGTGAACACGAACTTTGAAGGCACCACGTACCCGAACCGAGTCCAATCGGCGGAAGTCTTTCAGCCTTCCGTTCAGACGTTCAATGGCCGTGCGCCTATTGTACAGCACCTTCCACTCGGCTGTCTTAGGTTCTCTCGCAAAAGCCCTCTTGTTCGCTGGGTTTGGGTCAATGATGGGCTGCGCTCGATACTGCCTCCTGATGATGTGCCTGAGATGGTCGCTGCTATAGCCCTTGTCTGCAATCACATAGTCAGGATGGAACTTGCTGCAAATGAGACGGGCTTGCCGCAGAAGTGGAGTGGCCTTGTTCACGTCGTGGAGATTACCCTTGCTCACGTCAGCTACCAAAGGCAGTTCATACGTCGTGTCGGCAAGGATGTGGACCTTGTAGCCCCACACGTACTTGTTCTTGCCGTGGGTGTTCTTCTTGACTATCCAGCCCGCATCGGAGTCAGACACCTCTCCTACCTTGGCTTGCTGTCGCACCTTCCCGCCGTGCTTCTTGGGGTTGCGGCCCCGTTTGCCCCCATTAGACCATGCTTTGATGTCGGTACTGTCGATGGCGACCGACTTCCCGAAGCCGGGGAGCGTTGCGAACATGCGACGGGTGAGTTCCCGCATGACATCACGCACCGCATAGATGAACAGCGGGTTAGACAGCTTGGCGAAGAAACGGGAGAAGGTAGGTTGACTGGGAATCTGCCACGGCGACTCAATCCCGCCATCCTTAGCGACATAGGGGTTGTCGTAGAGGGTGCGAATGAGATCGGAGACGGACGGCAGGCCCAAGTAGTAGTGGGCCACGAAGCAACGCCAGAGGACCTTCGAGGAATATCCCGGCCTGCCGCGTCGCCTTGGGCCTTGGAGCTTGGTCAGGAGTTCTTCATCCGGCAGGGCCTCGAAGACAGCCTGAAGCTCGGCAACGATGGGGGGAAGTTGCGGATTCTTGGTAGATACTCTACCATTGGAGTACGCCATCGGGAAGACCCACTTCCTGTTTGGCTAGGAGCCGTAGGTGCTGATAACACCTGCGGCTCCGCCTTTTCTATACTCCCATCGTACTACGGCTCAGATACAAATGCAATATAGGAAATTGCGCTTAACGCATGAAAACACCACCAGTTTGCTTCAAGTAGTGTAGAAATGCGTCACGAAATAGTAGATAGTGAAGAAGCACAGACATACCGGACACGAACTAGATTCGTTCCTGCTAGGCGGGAATTATGAATAAAGCTAAACGAATGGTACGAAGACAACGCCCAGCCGCTCTTCGCAGCGTCCAAGAGCCTCATAACTGCTCGCACTTGCTGGGATTTCCATCTCTTCTAATGACCTTAGCCAAACTCCTGCTCATTGAAGTCAACAGGATCAGCCACATTGTGAGACTCTTTCAAAGGAATCTTGGCAGCCCGTCACGGCATCGTACTGAATGGTTTCCCCTGGATGTACAAGCCAGGGCCGGTGGACCAGCGCACCATATCTAGAACAACGGCGCGGTCTTGTGTTAAGCTGGTCACCCTGCACACTACGGCCTCAAGAGACCATCTAACCAGGGAGGGAAGTTGGACACCGGGCGTAACGGGCGATGCCACTTTGACATCTTTGATGACAGCCAGGCCACGCTGCGGGCCATGGCAGATGATGTGGCTATTGGCTTGACCGCCTCTCCCAAGTTCCTTTTGCCGAAGTACTTCTATGACGACGTAGGCTCGGGCCTCTTCGAACGTATCACCACACTGCCTGAATACTACCTCACACGCACTGAGGTATCGCTCTTGCAGGCTCTGGCCCCCGAGATCATTGACACCTGCGGCCCCGAGGAGATTGTGGAACTGGGGTCTGGCTCATCCACCAAGGCACGCCTCTTATTCAATGTCCTCACAACCAAGGGCACGCCGGTCCGCTATGTGCCGTTCGACGTCAATGCATCGATGCTCCGCACCGCAGCCACTGAGTTGCTCCAGGCATACCCATTCCTCTCAGTCCGCGGCGTCGTCGGAGGGTTCGAGCGGCACATCCCGTGCCTTCCAGCCCGGCACGGCAGGCGGCTGGTCCTGTTCCTGGGCAGCACCATCGGAAACCTAAACGAATCCGAACGCCTACGATTGCTCCATCAGGTCCAGAGCGGGCTGGCCCCCAGCGATCACCTGCTCCTCGGCGTCGATCTCCAAAAAGACCTCATGCGGCTGGAAGCAGCCTATAACGACAAGAGCGGCGTCACCGCGGAGTTCAATCGCAACATTCTGCGAGTAATCAATAACGGCCTCAACGCTGACTTCCAGCCCGAGGCGTTTGACCACGTGGCCTTTTACAATAAGAAATGCGAACGCGTGGAGATGCACCTGCGAGCCACATTCCAGCAGACCGTCACAGTGCGGGACGTGGGCCTCCAGGTGGAGGTTTCCTCGGGAGAGACCATCTGTACCGAGAACTCCTACAAGTTCACCCGTGATTCGACCGCTAGGATGCTGGAACAGGCGGGGCTAGCGCTGGAGCGCTGGTACACAGATAGGCAAGAGTTTTTTGGGCTGGCCCTGGCAACGCCACGATAAGCCAGACGCAACAAGGAGGCACCGTGAGCACTTCTCCGAGCGCGTCTCCGGCAACGGCTGCGAAGCTCGCTTCCTCGTTAGGTGACAGATACAAGCAGGTACGCCAAGCGACCGAGGCCTTGTGCACACCCCTGGTTCCTGAGGATTTCGTCATTCAGTCCATGGCAGACGTCAGTCCACCCAAATGGCATCTCGCCCACACCACCTGGTTCTTCGAGACCTTTCTTCTTTCGCCTACTGCGCCGGGCTATAGGCCATTCCACCCCCTCTTTCGGTACCTCTTCAACTCCTATTACCAAGGTGTTGGCGCCTTCCATCCGCGGCCCCAACGAGGCCTGCTCTCCCGTCCCACGGTGGATGAGGTCTATCGCTATCGCAAGCATGTTGACGAGGCGGTGCTGGCGCTCGTCGCAAAGGCGAATGAAGAGCAGATGTCCACGATAGCCCCTATCATCACCCTGGGCCTCCAGCACGAACAGCAGCACCAAGAGCTTCTCCTCACGGATATCAAGCACGTTTTCGCCAGCAATCCTCTGCGGCCTGTGTACCAGCCGCCGATTGCCCATACGCCAAGCAAGCCTCGGCCCTCTCCTCTGCGCTGGGTTGAGTTCGCCGGCGGGCTGTCCTCCCTTGGCCATAGGGGTGACGGGTTCTGCTTCGACAATGAGCTACAGAGGCACCAGGTCTTCCTCCAGCCCTTCAGGATTGCGTCTCGACTCGTCACAAATGAGGAGTACCTTTCCTTCATGGAAGATGGCGGGTATCACAGTCCCAGGTTCTGGCTGTCTGACGGGTGGGATACAGTACAACGGCAGCGTTGGGATGCGCCGCTGTACTGGGAGAAGAGCGAAGGCCACTGGTGGCAGATGACGCTACGCGGCATGGAGAAGATTGAAGGCTCGGCCCCCGTCTGCCACGTCAGCTTCTATGAAGCGGATGCCTACGCCCGCTGGGCTGAGAAGCGCTTGCCCACGGAAGCGGAATGGGAGCATGTCGCCGCCGGCCTGCCCATTGAAGGCACCTTCCAGGAGTCTCAGGCGTTGTGTCCCCTCCCCGCGCCGGGGAAGGGTTTCGGGACCGAGCAGATATTTGGCGACGTATGGGAATGGACTCGGAGCGCCTACGGCCCCTATCCTGGGTACCGCCCGCCCCAAGGCGCCGTGGGCGAGTACAACGGCAAGTTCATGTCCGGCCAGATGGTGCTGAGGGGAGGTTCCTGCGCCACTCCCATTTCTCATATCCGCCCTACCTACCGAAACTTCTTCCCACCCCACGCCCGATGGCAGTTCATGGGCATCCGCCTAGCGGACGACGCCTGAGGGATAGCCCCGGTACGATCATCAAAGACCATCCCCTGTGGCTGAAGGGGAACCTGACGCGCCACGCCCGCATCTTAACATGCAAGACATCAAAGGAGAGAAGCGGACATGGCACGAGCAGTTTGGAACAAGGCCACCATCGCAGAGAGCAAAGACGCCATCATTGTAGACGGCTACACCTATTTCCCGGAGGAGGCGGTGCGGAAGGAGCACCTCGTTCCTAGCGAACATCAATCCGTCTGCCCTTGGAAGGGAGTCGCCAGCTACTACGATGTGGTGGTGAACGGACAGGTCAACAAAATCGCCGCCTGGTACTACCCCACGCCCAGCGAGGCAGCCACGAAGGTCAAGGGACGCATTGGCTTTTGGAGAGGCGTGAAAATCGAAAGGTAGCCCTGACCGACCTGCAGAGGAAGCAGCGTTGTGCGCCCCACGCCGTCTATGGCCCGGACGTCGATCACGTCAAGCGTACATTCCGTAAGGACAAAAAAGACTTTGTGGATGACCAGACCGGAACCAGGTGGGACCTGTTAGGAACGGCGGCGCCCGGCTCGCTGCCGAGCCGCAGGCTTCGGCCTCTCGTGAATTGGTCTGGCCAGTTCTGGTTAAGCTGGGCGGTGTTCAAGCCGGACACCGCCCAGTACCGTGGGTCTGGGGTCTGGGGTTAGGGGCCGGTTGTCGTCGTCAACGTGCGTCACGCATGAAGCTATGACGAGCAGGAAGTAAAGCATGGGAGAGAAGCTCCAGCAAGGGACCCGGTTTCCTTCGATGACCCTCAAGCTGCTTTCAGGAGGGACGACCACGCTTCCGGAGGAGCTGCCGTCGCGCTACCTGGCCCTCCTCTTCTACCGTGGACACTGGTGACCCTACTGCATGCGGCAGTTGGCCGCGTACGAGAAGCGCAAGGCAGAGTTGGAGGCGATGGGTTGCTCAATCCTGATAGCCAGCGTGGACACGGAAGAACAGGCGCGCACGGTCGTGCAGACGCAGGGCCTGACCTACGCCGTGGCCTATGGTTGCACCCAGGCGGATGGGGATGCCATCGGAGCCTGGTGGGGAAACCACCCGCCCGATGGTGAGCATATGCAGCCGGCGGAGTTCTTGCTCGGGAGGGGTGGGACAGTGCTGGGCTCCATGTACGCGTCGGGCCCGGTCGGGCGCATGGCGGTAGAAGAGGTTCTCCACTCCATCGAGAGTCGGGAGCGCGCTCGCCTTAGACGCGAGCAGGAGCAGCGCCAGGGAGGGCGCGAGCCGTAAAGCAGGCACGTGTACGCCCCCGCTAAGACATGAGCCCACAAAAGGAGCTGACTATGGCCGTCAAACGCACCGTACCCCAGCCTCGCACGAGGGATAGCGTCTTCTACGAACTGACACGGAGCATCTGCCCAGAATGCCGGAAGCTCATCGACGCGGAGATCCATCTCAAGGACAACAAGGTGCTGATGCGCAAGAGGTGCCCCGTCCATGGATATTTCGAGGCACTGCTCTCCACCAACGCTGAGGGCTATGTCAATTCGTTGCGGTTCAATAAACCTGGCACCATCCCCCTGGAGTTCCTCACCGAGGTGAAGGACGGCTGTCCTTACGATTGCGGCCTTTGTCCCGAGCACAAGCAACACGCTTGTCTTACCTTGATTGAGGTGAATACCGGTTGCAACCTGGCGTGCCCCACCTGTTTCGCCAACGCCGGACCCGGATACAACATCACGCTGGAGCAATGTGCGGTGATGTTGGATGCCATCGTCCGTTCTGAGGGAGACGCAGAGGTGGTTCAGTTCAGTGGAGGCGAGCCGACCTTGCATCCCAAGCTCGTGGACATGATGCGCATGGCAATAGACAGGGGGATTCGCCACATCATGATCAACACCAACGGGCTGCGCATCGCTCGCGATCCGGCCTGGGCGCGAGAGATGAGCAGGCTGCGCCCCATTATTTACCTGCAATTCGACGGGTTGTCCGAGGAGACGCACATCAAGTTGCGGGGGAAAGCGTTGCTCAAGGAAAAGCTCAAGGCCCTGGACCGGCTCGCGGAGTTGGACCTGCACACCGTCCTGGTGGCAGCGGTGGAGCGCGGAGTAAATGAGCACGAGATAGGACCGCTCATTGAGTTCGGCTTGAAACATCCGGCTGTCCGGGCGGTGAACTTCCAGCCGGTCACGCACACGGGCCGGCACCTGCCCTTTGACCCCACCGATCGCGTCACTATCCCCGAGGTGATTGACCGCATCCAGGACCAGACGAAGGGCCTATTCGCCAAGACTGATTTTATTCCCGTTCCGTGCTGCCATCCCGCCTGCCAATCGATCACCTACGCTTATGTGGACGGCGCCCAGGTTGTTCCTCTGCCCAGAATCCTCAACGTCGAGGACTACCTGGACTACGTCACCAACCGCACGTGGCCGATGCCGTGGCCGGACAACGCGGAGTCTGTCCAGACCGCCCTGGAGGGACTGTGGTCGGCAACCGCAGTCCCAGGCACGGATACTATGGCCAGCCGCTTCCAGTGCGCCGGGTGTAACCTGGATATCCCCCTGTCCCACAACCTGGCGAAGCATGTGTTCGCGGTCAGCGTCAAGGACTTTATGGACCCGTACACCTTCGACGTGAAGAAGCTGATGAAGTGCTGCGTGGAGATAGCCTCCCCTGATGGCAGGCTTATCCCTTTCTGCGCCTATAACAACGTCGGGTACCGGGAGCGTGTGCGGACTGCCATGACGGCCCGGCAACTCCGGGGCCGTTTAAAGCACCCGCCGGCAACCGGTACCACGGAGTCGCAAACATGAGCCGAATAGAGATCGCTCTCCCTCCAGCAGAGGTGCACATCAAGGCGGACCGGCGGCTGGCTTTCGAGGTCCTCACTGCGTGGGGG
>JACPQI010000062.1 GCA_016190545.1 Chloroflexota bacterium | reverse complement strand
TTCGTCTTCAGGATAGACAGGAAGGCCTCCTGCGGGATCTCCACCCGCCCCACCGGCTTCATGCGCTTCTTGCCTTCCTTTTGCTTCTCCAGCAGCTTGCGCTTGCGGGTCACGTCGCCGCCATAGCACTTGGCCAGCACGTCCTTGCGCTTGGCCTTGATGGTCTCGCGGGCGATGACCTTGCTGCCCACGGCCGCCTGCACCGGCACGTCGAAGAGCTGGCGGGGGATGAGCTTGCGCAACCGCTCCACCAGCTCGCGGCCCTGCTGGTAGGCCCGGTCCTGGTGCACGATGAGGGAAAGAGCATCCACCGGCGCCGCATTGACCAGGATGTCCAGCTTCACCAGACGCTCAGGCCGGTAGCCCAGGAACGTATAGTCGATGGAGGCGTAGCCCTGGGTGCGCGACTTCACCTCGTCATAGAAGCCCACCAGCATCTCGGACAGCGGCATCTCATACTCCAGCATCACCCGGCCATCGGCGGTGGCCCCTTGGCCGCCTGCGGTGAGGGCCTGCAGGTACTCCATCTTCTTGTAGCCGGCGCGGCGCTGGCTCATCAATTCCATCAGCGTGCCGATGTAGCGGCTAGGGCTGATGAGAGTCATGGACAGCCACGGCTCTCGTACCTCCGCAATCTCGGCGGGAGGCGGCAGCAGCGACGGGTTGTCCACCATCACTTCCTCGCTATCCGCCTTCACCACCTGATAGGCCACGCTGGGCGCGGTGACCAGGATGTGCAGCCCGTATTCCCGCTCCAACCGCTCCTGGACCACCTCCATGTGGAGCAGGCCCAGGAAGCCGCAGCGGAAGCCGGGACCGAGGGCGGCGCTGCTCTCCGGCTCAAAGGAGAGGCCAGCGTCGTTGAGGCTGTGCTTCTCCAGCGCGTCGCGCAGGAAGCCGTAGTCGTTGGACTCCACCGGGTAGAGCCCGGCGAAGACCATAGGCTTGAGGGGGCGATAGCCCGGCAACGGCTCCGTCGCGGGCTGGACGTCCAGGGTGATGGTGTCGCCCACCTTGGCGTCCCGCACGTTCTTGAGGCCGGTGGCGATGTAGCCCACCTGGCCGCTGGTGAGTTGGGGCTCGGGATGCAGGTCCGGCGTAAACACGCCTACCTCCAGCGTGTCGGCGGTCTTGATGGTGGCCATGAGACGAGTGCGGTCGGTGCCCTTGACGTGACCATCCTTGATGCGCACGTAGGCGATGACGCCCTTATAGGAATCGTACTTGGAATCGATGATGAGAGCACGCAGCGGCCCCTCCACCGCGCCGGTCGGCGCCGGGATGCGCTCGATGACCGCTTCCAGGATCTCCCGGGAGCCGGTCCCCTCCTTGGCGGAGGCGAGTAAGATGTCCTTCCGCTCGAAACCGAAGGTGTCCATGAGTTCCTGCGCCACCTGCTCCGGCTGGGCGCTGGGCAGGTCTATCTTGTTGACCACGGGAATGAGTATGAGATTGTGTTCCAGCGCCAGGTTGGCGTGGGCCAGGGTCTGGGCCTGGATACCCTGGCTGGCATCGACCACCAGCAGGGCGCCCTCGCAGGCGACCAGGCTGCGCGAGACCTCATAGCTGAAGTCCACGTGGCCCGGCGTATCGATGAGGTTGAGTTCGTAGCGTTGGCCCTTGACCGGGGAATCGTAGTACATGCGCAGGGCCTTGGCCTTGATGGTGATGCCGCGTTCCCGCTCCAGGTCCATGCGGTCCATGAACTGCTCAGCCATGTCCCGTTTGCTCACGGCGCCGGTGATCTCCAGAAGGCGGTCGGCCAGCGTGGACTTGCCGTGGTCGATGTGGGCGATGATGCAGAAGTTCCTGATGAAGCGCGGCTCCATAGCGAACCCTAGCATAGCAGAAACGTATCGCGACAGCGGTGACGGCGCCAGTGAGAAGTTGCGTGAAATGATCACGGAAGGTGAAACCCTATGTTGATCAAACCCCGGAAAAGTAGAGGTTTGACAAGGCTAATATAATATGTTAGCATCAACTAACAAGATGGTTAGCCTACACTAACTTCTGGTAGGGGAGCGCTCGCTATGACGTATTCGTTATTGATTACCCTTCGAGAAGGCCTGGAAGTTGATATGGGAAATTCCGGATAACAATTTCGTCGAGGGGGACACCGTGGTCGCATCCTTTCTCATTACAGCCCGCGAAGGGCTCGAAGCGGCGCTCATCCTGGGAATCCTTCTGGGGTATGCGAATCGCACCGGTCGGCAGTCCCAGTCCCGCACCATCTGGCTGGGCACTGGAATCGCCATCCTGGCGAGCCTTCTCCTGGCGGGGGGCGTTTTCTTCACCGTCCGCAAGCTGGAAGGCCGTGGCGAAGCCATCCTTGAGGGCATCGCAGCCTTCCTTGCGGCGGGGGTTCTGGCCTACATGGTTCTTTGGATGCGTCGAGAGAGCCGCGGCATGAAAAACTCCCTCCAGGCCCAGGCGGAAGAAGCCATGCGCAAGGGTTCCGTGTTCGCGCTCGCCTCTCTCGCCTTCGTGGCGGTCTTTCGCGAGGGCGCCGAAACCATCCTATACATGGCGGGCGTGGTGAAGGACAGCCAGTCCATCGCTGGACTCATCGGCGCCCTGGCGGGCCTCGCGCTGGCGGCGACGCTCGGCGTGCTGGTCTATCGCGGCAGCCGCCTCATCAAACTTTCCACCTTCTTCAATCTGACCGGCATGTTGCTCATGGTCTTCGCCGCAGGCATGATAGCCCAAGGCACATTGGAATTTCAGGCGCTCGGCGCCTTCCCCGGCACGGTCACACTCTGGGACACCAGCCGCTTCCTGTCCGACACCGGCCACGTTGGAAGCGTGCTCCGAGCGCTCTTCGGCTACACCGCCGCGCCCTCGCTCCTCCAACTCATCTTCTACCTCTCGTTCTGGGTCGTCCTGGGCTTCTACACTCTCAATCAGCCGGACCGCCAGATGTCTCGACAGACAGTTCCCCAAGCGGAGGCGCGCTAGATGAAGCTCATCGAGCAGGGACCCTTTCGGGCCGTAGAATCAAGCTACCGCGACCGTCTCTATCGCTTCCTGCGGTACCCGCTGGTGCCCAACGCCTTCGCCCTGACGATGGGCGCGCTGCTCGTGCTCTTGCTCGTCGTGGCCTTCGCTGGCATCGCGGTGGGCTCTTTCAACAACAGTGGCCCACTCCACCTCGGTCCCTTCTCCAGCGCCGAGGACGAAAACAGCCTGTTCAATTTCATCATGTGGGTCGTGTGGCTGCCCCTGCTCTCGCTGTCGGCGCTGGTCGTCGGACGTCTCTGGTGCGGCAACCTCTGCCCGCTGCGACTGGTGAGCGACGCCGCTCGTAGCATCGGTGAGAAGATTACCGGCAAGGGGAGCGCCGCCAGCCCATACCTGCGCCTGGGATGGGTGCTCCCGGTCTCGTTCATCCTCATCACCTTTGTGGTGAAGGCCCTGCCGGTGCAGACCGTGCCACGCTACGGCGCGCTCCTGTTCCTGTCCATCCTGGCTGCGGCGGTCCTGGTGGGCCTGCTCATGCGGAGAGGGGCCTGGTGCCGCTACTTCTGCCCCATCGGAGGCTGGCTGGCGCGCATCGCCCGGCTGAGCATCCTGGGACTGCGCTCGAACGCCTCCGCCTGCGCGAGTTGCAAGACGCAGGCGTGTCTATCGGGCTCGTCTCGCGCCGGACGCTGCCCCTCCTTCCTCAACCCAAGCCGCCTCGACGCCAACCGCTACTGCCTCCAATGTTGGAACTGCGTGAAGA
>JACPQI010000007.1 GCA_016190545.1 Chloroflexota bacterium | reverse complement strand
GATAATAGGTCTCCACCGCCGGCGTGGCGGAGCCCAGCACCAGCACGGCCCCGGTCAGATCCGCCAGCGTGTGGGCCACCTCCCTGGCGTGGTAGCGCGGGGTCGGGCTCTCCTGCTTGTAGCCCCACTCATGTTCTTCGTCCATTACGATGAGGCCCAGGTCCGGCTGCGGCGAGAAGATGGCGCTGCGCGGCCCGATCACCACATCGAAGGAGCCTTGCTTGATGCGCCACCACTCGTCGAACTGCTCGCCGGGGGAGAGGCCGCTGTGCAGCAGCGCCACTCGTCCCGGAAAGCGCGATGCAAAGCTGTTCACCATCTGGGGCGTCAACGCGATCTCCGGCACCAGGACGATCGCCCGCTTCCCCTTGGACACCGCGTACTCGACCGCTCGCAGGTAGACCTCCGTCTTGCCGCTGCTGGTCACTCCATAGAGCAGGAAGTCCTTCCGTCGTCCCTGCTCCAGGGCGCCCGCAATCTCCAGCCAGGCCTCCTGTTGATGCGTGGTAAGTGTGGGCCGAGGCCCCTCCAAGCCTGGAAGGGGCGCTTCATAGCCGCGCAGCGGGTCACGCTCCACCCGGCGCGTTTCGCGGCAGACAAGCCCTTGCTCCACCAGAGCGTTCACCTGCGCGCTTGGGGCCCGCGCCAGCTTCAACAGGCGTGGTTGTTCGAGTAGCCCACCGTGGACTAGGAGCGTCCGAAGGACGCGGGCCTGTACTGCCTTCCGGTCCTTTTGCAGCGACGCGATGCGGCTTCCGGCCTCTTCGCCACCGGTAGCCAGGCGATAGACAACCACCTCTTTCGGGCGCACACTGGGCCGTTCCCACTCCCACTCTCGTGTCACTAGACCTTTCTTAATCAGGTGACCCAAGATGGAGGTAGCACGGTGGGTCGCTAAGACCTCCGCCACCTCGCTCTCGGTAGCCTTGCCGCGCTCCCGCAGGAGGTGAAGCGCCTGCCGCGCTTCGTTGCTCAGCGAGGTCTCGTCCACCTCCGGTGCAGTGCTGCTGGGGCAGTACCAGGTCAACAGACGCCGCTCGAATCCCGGCGGCGCCATGAGAGCGGCGCAATCGAAGGGCGGCGCCAGGTAGTAACGGTTCATCCACTGGGCGAGGGCTACGTGGTGCGGCGAGAGCAGCGGCGTGGCGTCGATGGGGCCGGTGACGTCACGCGTCTCAGCGACGGGGGACGTGTCCGACAGCGCAAAGACGATGCCCTGGGCGGGTCGAGGGCCGAAGGGTACCCAGACGCCCTGCCCCGGCTCCAGCGAAAGATGTGGAGGGACAGAGTAGGTAAAGGTCTGGCGTGGACCCCAACCGGCGCGGACGGCGACCTCGGCATACACCATGCGTGCCTCCCGGCAGCCTGCGTCGCCGCACAGAAGCGAGCGTTAGCTTGCTGGGGCCGCGCCTGCGTCTGGCGCAGGAGCCGGCGGGGTTTCCTGGGGAGTTGCCTCGCTCGTTTCTGCTTGCAGGCGCTCCTTCACCCGGGCCTTCTTGCCAAAACGCTCTCGCAGATAATAGAGCTTGGCCCGGCGCACCTGGCCTCGCCGCACTACCTCCACCTTCTCCAAGAGCGGCGAGTGGTAGAGGAAGCTGCGCTCGACACCGACACCGTAGGATACCCGTCGGATAGTGAAGCTGGAGCCGAGACCAGAGCGGTGGCGGCGTATGACCACGCCCTGAATGGTCTGGACGCGTTCCCGGTCGCCTTCCGTCACGCGGACGCTTACTTTCACGGTATCGCCCGGTCGGAACTCGGGCAGTTTCGCGGCGGGCTGGTCTGGCAGCACTGAACGGATATCCATGGTCGGTCCTCTAGTCTGGAAAAAGTACGCAGCATATCTTACTACGGCCCGGTGGAAAACGCCAATTGCAGTCTGCCCGCGCTAGATTTCCGGAGCGATCTCGATCAGGTTCGCCAGTACCGCGAACCCCAACAACGTAACCAGCGCTGAAGCCATGACGAAAGAGAAGCCGGTCACCACCCGCAGCTTCCGCAACGGGATCCCCAGGCACAGGAACAGGAGCAGGAACACCACCGTCAGGCCCAGGTTGACAATGGATGTCACGGGACTCACGACTTGCACCGTGGCGTCGCGCAGGTCGCCGGAGAGGAAGTAGCCCGCCAGCGGGAGGGAGGCGACGGCCAAGAACAGGCCATAGAGTCCCAGCGCCCGCTCTTCCATCCCCCACAGACCTGCGCCGGATAACACCACTCCATAAAGCGCCCACAGGACCACCATGGTAGTCACCGCCGCCGTGTTGATCTGCTCCGCCGTGATGTTGTCAGCGGTGGTGTGGGCCCGGGCGCCCGTGAGGATATCCAGCTTCATCACCGCCAGCGCCACCAGCAAGACGATGCCGCCAACGAGACCGGCCAGCCCCGAGGCGCGAGCGTCGGTCAGGTCCAGCAGGCGCCAGCCGTGCATGAACATGATGAAGCCGAGAAGGACGAATGCAAGAGGTTCCATATCATCTTGTCCGAGAAGGGAGAACCAGCGGTGATTCTACAAGAGGGTGCGCGAGCACGTCAAGCAAAAAACCTCACATGCCTGCTGCGTTATCGCCGGTCTCTTCTAGCCATCGGCGTTCCTCTTCCGTCAACGTGACGGACGCCAACAGGTCGGGGCGGCGCTGCAAGGTTCGCAGAAGCGCCTGCCGCCGTCGCCACCGGGCGATGGCCGCGTGGTCGCCGGACAAGAGAATCTCCGGCACGGCCCAGCCTCGGAATTCCGGCGGCCGGGTATAGAGCGGGTGCTGCAGCAGTCCTGCGGCGAAACTGTCCTGCGTCGCCGAGTCCTCGCACCCCAAGACTCCCGGCACCAGCCGCACCACCGCGTCAACGATGACCATAGCCGGGATTTCGCCGCCCGTGAGCACGTAATCGCCGAGGCTGATCTCCCGCGTTGCCAGGTGCTCCCGCACCCGGTCGTCAATACCTTGATAGTGGCCGCACAGGACCAGCCATTCCGGGGAAGCTGACAACTCTTGAGCTATGGCCTGTGTGAAGCGTTCGCCCTGTGGCGAGGTCAAAATGACCGGCACCGTTCCCAGCCGGTCGCCCAGGATGCTCTCCACCGCCTCGAACACCGGCTCCGGCTTCATCACCATGCCGGGTCCGCCGCCGTAGGGCGCATCGTCAACGGTATGGTGCTTGTCGTGAGTGTAGTCCCGGATGTCGTGGAGGTGGATGCTGACCAGGCCGGCCTCCATGGCCCGCTTCACCATGCTTTCCGAGAAGGGGCCGGCGAACATGTCTGGGAACAGCGTGAGAATGTGGACCTTCATTCGTGGCGGCGCTCGTGGCGATGGTGCTCTTTGTGGTGGCGCCGCTGTCCTTTCTTCTGATGTATGACCGTCTCTCCCTCCACCAGGTGTTGCGTCACCTCGCTGCGCAGGAGGTCGATGGCGTGGGGCAGCACAGGGAGGACCGCCTCCAGCGATTCCACGGCCCCCTTCGGGCTGCCCGGCAAGTTTATGATGAGGCAACGGCTACGCGCCCCGGCGATGCCCCTGCTCAGCGCCGCGAAGGGCGTGCTGGCGAGCCCTGTGTGCCGCATAACCTCGCCCAGCCCCGGCACTGGCCGCTCGATGACGGCGGCCGTGGCTTCCGGCGTCACGTCGCGTGGCCCCAGCCCGGTCCCGCCTGTGGTCACGATGAGGTCCACATCACCGCCGTCCGTCCAGGCCGCGAGAGCGCTCCTGATGTCCGGCATATCGTCCGGCACAACGGCCCGGTGCACTACGTGGGCGCCGCGCGCCTCCAGCGCCCGCACGACGGCGTCGCCTCCAGCGTCTTCCCGCTGTCCGCGGGCCACGCCGTCGCTCACCGTCAAGACCGCTGCCCGCATCATGCTACGTTGCCTTTCCACCGGGTTCGGCTGCGTCGCGTCTCCCTCCTCGACGGCGCCCTGTTGCCTCTGCCGCCGCCTTGCGGTCCTCCGAGTCGATGCGGACTACGATCACTTCATCCATATCGTAATCCGGAAAGGTGACGCCCTTCGCTCTGAAATAGTCCAGGGTCTCCAGCATGCTCTCCTTGGCGCGCGCCGCTCCTTCCTTGCTGCGGAAGAAGGTGGTGTGGGACACCGGCTCCTGCTGGATGTCGCCCCCCATCTCCACGAACACCGTCATCTCAAGAAAGCCCTCCATGGGCCGGTAGAGGCCCCATGCCGGCAGTCCCAGGCCGTGGGCGAAGCTGGTGTCGTGGGCCTCAGCAATCGTTGACACGTTCCGCTCCAGCTTACGGTGCAGCGCATCGCCCAGGAGGCCCGGTGGAAGCTTAATGACGAGGAGCATAGGTGAAGGTCACCGCCTTTGTTGGATGCGTGCACCATTATAGCCCCGTAGCCTTTTGGCACAGCCTGCCGTGGACTAGGGGGTAAGGACAGCGGGGCCGCTCTCCAATTTGAAATAATGAAAAAGTTTTGAAAAAATTAAAAAACTGGTCTCAAATCCTATTGCGTCGGCTCGTGTCGGATGTTACCGTTCTTCTCACCGTCCTGCTGGATGAGGGCCTATCTACAGGAGGGAGCAGCAAGCGCGAGGGGGCTTCAATGGAAGGGCCTGAGGCCATGTCCCCCCTCCCCATGCAGCACATCCCTGTCCTGGTAGCGGAGACCCTGGAGGCCCTCCGTGTCCGGCCTGGTGGTACGTACATTGACGGCACTCTTGGCCTGGGCGGCCATGCCGGGGCAATCCTGCGGGCCAGCGCACCCGACGGCAGGGTGCTCGGCCTGGAAGTGGACAAAGGGAGCGCGGCGCTCGCGCGAGAACGGCTGCGGGAGTTTGAAGGCAGGTACCAGATAGCAATGGCAAGCTACAGCACCATACAGCAGACGGCAGAGCGTTTGGGTTTCTCCCCAGCCGATGGTGTGTTGCTGGACCTGGGGCTCTCCTCCTGGCAACTAGAGCAGAGCGGCCGGGGCTTCAGCTTCCAGGCTGAGGAACCTTTGGATATGCGTTTTTCTACTGACACCACTCTCACTGCAGCCCGCATTGTGAACGTCTATCCTGTGCAGGAACTGGAGCGCATCCTCCGCGAATACGGAGAGGAGCCTCAAGCCCGCCGTATCGCTCGCCATATTATCGCCCGCCGACCTCTCAAGACCGCCGCCGAACTCGCTCGTGTCGTTGAGGACGCTGTGGGAGGGCGTCATGGTCGTATCCACCCTGCTACCCGAGCGTTCCAAGCCCTGCGCATCGCCGTGAACCAGGAACTGGAGGCCGTGACGCGGGGGCTGGCTGACAGTGTGAGGGTCCTGGCTCCAGGCGGCCGATTGGCCGTCATCAGTTACCACAGCTTGGAGGACAGGGCCGTCAAGCAGTTCTTTCAGCGAGAATCTCGGGACTGTATCTGTCCGCCTGGCCTGCCAGTCTGCCAGTGCGGTCACACTGCCACCCTGCGCCCGATCACGCGGGGGGTGGTGCGGCCAACAGCACAGGAAGTCCAGGCCAATCCCAGGAGCCGTAGCGCACGACTGCGGGCGGCGGAGCGGCTCTAGAACAGCACGTGGATGAGAGGAGGGTTCATGGCAAAGGATAACACCCTGGCGGCCATTGATCTGGGAGCGAGCAAGGTCCGCGTCCTGGTTGGTCAGCCGAAAGGCACCGGTGAAGTTGAAGTGCTCGGTGTTGGCAAGGCTCCATGCAGCGGCATGCACCGCGGGCAGATCAAAGACGGGCAAGAGGTGGCCCGGGCGCTCAAGCAGGCGGTGGAGCAGGCCCAGTCTGGCGCCGGGGTCCCTATAAAGGAAGCGTATGTTGCTCTGAGCGGGCCTTACGTCAGCGCCGTGGAGAGTCAGGGTAGTGTCACTCTGCACCCTGCCGACCGCACCGTGTCCCGCGTCACGATAAAAGCCGCCATCGACCAGGCCAGTGAGGCGGCTTCCAGAGGCCGTGGCGAGGCCCTACACGTCATACCATTGGGCTTCAGCGTGGATGGGGGTCAGGCCCAGACGAGGGGCCCGCTTGGCATGAGCGCTTCCGCTCTGGAGGTGCAGACGGAGGTGGTTGTAGCTGAGCCTGGTCCTCTCCACGAGATCGCTGACCTTCTCAAGAAGTCCGCAGTGAGAGTCAGAGGTTTGGTCTACACGCCTGTCGCCAGCGGCATGGCGGTGGTCACGCAGGCGGAGACGGAGCGCGGCGCGCTGGTCGCCGATGTGGGGCACAACGCCACCAATGTGGCCCTCTATCAGCAGGGTCAACTGCGCCATACCTTCGCTGTTCCGGTGGGCGGGTATCACTTCTCCAATGATATAGCTGTGGCCCTGGGGACCACGTTCGCCGTCGCGGACGGCCTTAAGCTCAAGCACGCCCAGGTGGACCTGAGCCAGGTCTCTATAGACGAGATCGCGCAAGTCCCTAGCCACAGCCTGGGACAGATGAAGGAACTCAAGCGGGAATCGCTGTGTCAGCTCCTCAAGGACCGCATGCAGGAGCTTATGAGCATCATCGCCGTGAAGGCCCGGGCGGCGGGCTGTCCGACGGCAAGCATGGGTAGCATCGTCTTCACCGGCGGCGGCAGTCTTCTTCCCGGCCTGGAAAAGTTAGGCCGTGACCTCTTTCGGGGCTCGGTTCGCATTGGTCGTCCCCACGGCTTTCGCTATCAGCTTGGCGACCTGCGCGACCCCGGCGACGCGGCGGTTGCCGGCGCCTTGCTGTGGGCTATGAAACAGTCCTCCGGCTGGGACCTGTCCTTGGACGGGTACCCGGCAGAGGCGGTGAAATCGGCGCTTAAAGGGTGGGTCAGGGATATCCTCCCGGCTTAGGAGATAGGAAAACAAAATCTTGCGAAGAAAGGGGATGCAATGTTTTCAGCAGAAGGGAACAACAACGTGAGCAATCAACCAACCGGTAATGACAGCAACCAGGACCGGCCCGTCGGCCAGGCCATTATTAAGGTCATTGGCTGCGGCGGCGGCGGCGCCAACGCCGTCTCCCGCATGTACCGCGATAAGGTGCATGGGGCCCAGTTTATCTGTATCAACACGGACGCCATGGCCCTCATGAAGACG
>JACPQI010000061.1 GCA_016190545.1 Chloroflexota bacterium | reverse complement strand
GCCAACATCCGCCCCTACGTCACCTTCGCCAAGCGCCACAACTTCCCCTTCATCCTCTCGGCGGGCATCGCCGGCGGCGACCTCCAGCTCGAGGAGTGCCTTAAGAAAGTGGACGAGATAGCCCAAGAAGAGGGAATGAAGCTCAACATCGCTGTCGTCCACACCGAGCTGGACCGGGAGTACTTGCGCCGCAAGGTCCGGGAGGGCGTGGAGATCAAGTCCGTCGTCGAGCACCCGCGCATCCCCAAGCTGCTGACGGAGGAGGCCATAGACCAGACCGTACACGTGGTGGGCCAGATCGGCGCCGAACCCCTGGTAGACATCCTGAAGAAAGGCGGCGTCGACGGCATCATCACGGGCCGGGCCCTAGACGTGGGCCTCTACATGGCGCCGGTGCTGTTCCACGGCTACCCTTACGCCACGGCGGCCCACTTCGGCAAGATCGTGGAGTGCGCCGGCCTCGCCTTCGAGCCCGCCGAGCCATACCAGTTCGCCTTCGGCGTGGTGCGGCCCGACCACTTCATGGTGCGGCCCATGAACCCGCGCTATAAGGCTACCGTCCGCTCCATTGCAGGACACACCTTCTACGAGCGGCGCAACCCGTGGCGGGAGGAGAACCCCGGCGGCTACCTGGACCTCACATCGGCCAAGTACGAACAGCAGGACGGCTGGGTCAAGTGCTGGGGCGCCAAGTGGGGCGAGACCCCTTACGCCGTCAAGATGGAAGGCGCTGGACGACTGGGCTACCGCGCCCTGACCGTCATGGGCGTCAACGACCCGGTCATGCTCCCGCAGCTCGACGCCATCATCGCCAAGGCGGAAGCGGACGTGCTCGCAACCAAGAACTTCGCCCACTTGGAGAAGGGCAAGGACTTCCGCCTCATCTGGCGACAGTACGGCAAGAGCGGCGTCATGGGCGAAATGCAGGGCCCCCTCGCCCAGCAGCCGCAGGAGATCGGCCTGGTGCTGGAGGTGGTGGCCAAGACGCCGGAGCTGGCCGACCACCTGTCCTACGACCTCTTTCTCAAGGTCTATATAGGCGACTACCCTGGCCGAACCACCACCTCCGGCAATGTGAGCCTGCCCTACAACCCCGGCATCCCGGCGGGCGAGGTCTACACCTTCACAGTCTGGCACCTGTTGCCCCTCAGCAACCCGGCTGAACCGTTCCGCACGGAAGTCCTGGAGTTTCCCCGGAGGAAGAAGGCGTGACAGCGCTCAATAAGCTGGTCAAAGTCATCCGTAGCAAGAACGCGGGTCCCTTCTACCTGACCTTCGACCTTTCTTTCGACAACCTGGACAACTTCCGCCGGGTGCGGGACTCGGAGGTCCTCACCAGGCCTCTCATTGCCAAGCTCTACAACGTGCCTGAGTCTTTCATTCATGGCATCTACTCGTCCGAGGCGGCCCAGGCCATTAAAGTCAGCATGATCAAGCCCGTGCCCGCCTCCGAGCCGGAGTGCTCCAGCATCTTCGGCAGCAGCTACCACGTCCCCCTACTCACCGTCGACATCCCTTAGCCCCCGCGCAGTCCGCCACGCCTCGTTCATCCCAATTGCGTTGGGCGAGTGAGCACTTAAGGTCGCATAGTTTCTGACATCCTTCCCTGTATACCCGTTCCCGAAAGACTCGAGCGAGTGTCCTGCATCAGAAGAACGGTCCTTATGGGACAGTGGCTTTCGACAGGCTCAGGCCGCTCGCAGGCTAGACGAACCGCAACGAACAGGACGCTCCCCAGATTGCCGTAGCACGCAGTCTCAGGGTGTCCTTCTGACTCAGGACGGCGGCCAAAGCCGCCCCAACGCCGCGGCCCCTATCCTTCCAGGTCCAGGCGGAACGGCGGGTAGTCGTCCGTGAACAGCATGACGTAGCCCGCGACCCGGAACGTCCAACGGTTGAGGCCCATGATGAGCCGGTAGAGGTCTGCCGGGTACTTGCCGGTGAACAGGTTAATGACAGCGGCGACAAGGACCAAGATGCCAATGAGACCACTGCCGGAGCGGGGACCGACGCCACCGTTCAAAATGCTCACCACCAGCAGGTGAGGGAGAGCCAGCAGCCACCATTTGACCAGCGCCAGCCCCCGGCTCAGCTTCGCCGGGTACGCCACGTCCACGTCGGCGGGATAGCCGGCCCGCTTGTCCAGGGTGAAGGGCGGGTAGGCATCCGTGCCGAGGGCGTTGTAGCCGTAGTACGCCACCCGCCAGGCCCAGCGCAGCACGCCAACGTTGAAGTCGAAGAGGCCGCGCGGGTACTTGCCGGTCACAAGAATGGCGACCAGCGCCGCCAGCCAGGCCACTACCCAGGCGATGCTCAGCACGATCAGAGCAAGGTAGTGAGGGATGAGCAGCAGCCACTTCACCAGGAACAGCCACCTGCTCACCGGTTGCTGTAGGGACGCGGTCAGGGTCACGGGATAGGGGCGTGGTTGCTCCTGTGCCACGGCAGCCTCCTTCTCGGTGAGATTCGGACGGAAAGAAGAGTCGCTGCATTATACTAGACAAAGACTGCAACACGCATGAACAATTTGCATTACACTAGAAATGAACCTCACTTTTCCAAGGTCTAAAGGAGCGCTTGTGCCTGCACCTCTACCGATACCGAAAGCCGCCAAAGATATTCTCGCAAAGCCGTGGCTTGCCCATTTCGTCACTCTCATGAAGGACGGTTCGCCCCAGGTGACGCCGGTCTGGGTCGACTATGAAGGGGGCCACATCCTGGTGAACAGCGCCGAGGGGCGTCTGAAGTCGAAAAACGTCCGCCGCGACCCCCGCGTCGCCATCTCCATCGTCGATCCTCAGAACCCCTACGCGGGCCTTCTCCAGGTCCGCGGCACAGTGGTGGAGGTCCGAAGCCAGGGCGCGGATGCCCACATCGACAAGCTCGCCAAGAAGTACCTGGGCAAGGACAGATACCCCTGGCGACAGCCCGGCGAGACCCGGCTCCTCTTCGTCATCCGGCCAGACCGGGTGACCCTCCCCTCTGCATAGCCGAAGGGCCGAGACCTCGCCTTCCCACGACCCAGGACTGCGGCGGTCGCCTCAGCTGAAGCGTTCTCAGGTACAATGGCAGGCGAAAGAGTTACCGTGCACGGAAGACATGAAAAGGAGAATTTTGGTGGAGCAGAAGCAGCGCAAGCTTATTCATACTCGCGTCATCACCGTCCACGCCTATGATGAAGGCGACGGCGCTATCACCCTGGAAGGCAAGCTGGAAGATACCCAACCCCTCGATTCAGGATACTTCAAAATGGTCCGGCCCCATGACACCCGGGCGCCGGGCGTCATCCATACCATGGCCGCGCGCTTGAAGGTGGACATAGCGACCACCCAGATCACCCACGTGGAAAGCCGCTCCGTCGATTTCCCCTACACATCATGCCCCGCCATCCTGCCCAATCTCCAGGCTCTCATAGGGGTATCCGTGACCAAGGGCTTCAACCGCACCTTCCGGGAGAAGGTCGGCGGGCCGCTGGGCTGCGCACACATGAACACCCTCATCCAGACGATGGCTGTGGCGCGGCACACCGCCACCGGCTACTTCGCCACGCCGCCGCCCCAACCCGGCGAGGCCGTCGACCCCAGCAAGCCCACCTCAGAAAGCTACAGGCGCCCGCCTGTAGACAGTTGCCACCTGTGGCGCAAGGACGGCCCGTTGACGACCGCCCGGGACGAGGGCAAGAGCTACATGGCGATGGACTTCTAGCCCTGCACGCTGCGGCCTGGACTGTAGCGAACCGGGCCGATAACGACCTCCCACCCTTACACCCCCACCTCCTGAAAGAATGCCCGTAGCTCCCTGACCAGCCCCTTCGGGTTCGCGCCCTGCACGTTGTGAGCGGCGTTCTCCACCGTGGTCCACCGGGCGTTCCGCAGTCTCCCAGCCAGTTCTTCCGCGTGCTCCGGCCGGAAGAACGCGCTCTTGCCCCCACGCACGACCAGCGTACGGCAGGTCACGCGCGGCACGTACTTCCACAGCTCCCGGTTCAGCTTGGTCAGCCGCTCCACCGAGTAGTCAGGATGTCGGCGCGGGTCGTACTTCCACGTCCACTTGCCGGACGGCAATTGCTTGAGGTTGTGCATGAGGTTCAAGCGCACCATCTTCGGGTCGCTGTGGGGGCGGTAGGCGACAACGCGCTGCACGAAGTCGTCCACCGAATCGAACTCCGTCGTCGCCCGGTAGAAGTCGAACTGGCCTTCCGCCGACCCCATGTTGGCGTCCGGGCCGCACTCGATGAGCACATAGCAAGCGATTTTCTCGCTATGCTTGCTGGCGTAAATGAGACTGTTCAAGCCCCCCATAGAGTGGCCTACCAGGATGAAGTCTTTCAAGCCAAGGCCTTCGACCACGCCTTCCAAGTCGCCAGCCTGTGACTCGTAGCTATAGTCTGCGGTCGGCGACCACTCGCTGTCGCCGTGGCCGCGCATGTCCATCGCCAGGCAATGATAGTCGGCCCGCAGGTCCAGGCACACCAGGTCCCAGGCGTGGGCGGTCAGCCCTCCGCCGTGGACGAAGAGAATAGGGCGCTTGCCTTTCGCGCCCCAGTCTAGACAGTGAATGCGGAGGCCGTTGCCCTGAACGGTCTTGTCCTGGGGCAACACGAGCTCCTTGAACTGCATGTGGGCCCGCCGGGCCAACAACTGAAGGTGCTCCTTCTGCTCATCAACGGTGAATGCCATCGTTCCGTCCCTCTGTCTGCATGATAACGAGCGTTATTATAGCGGCTGTGGCCGCCGCCAGGCGTGAGGAGAGCGGTCTCCTGCTACAATGTCCACACAGTGCGATGGAAGGACTCCGTATGGGAAGAGTTGCTGTGGGCCGCCACCGGCATGGCGCTGGTGGCAACCATCGTGTCTGTGCTCTACTGGGCCTTCAGCGGCCTCTCGCCCTGGCCCTTCGTCGTGGGCGCGGAGGTCGTCGGCGCCGTCCTCGGCGTCATCATTCTCATGATCACTCGTCCCTCCCGGAGCTGATGCTGATGGGCAGCTATGAACAGTAACGCCGTCACAGCGGTGCTCCTCCTCTCTTGTCGCGACCAGAAGGGGCTGGTGGCGACGGTGGCCGATTTCATCTATCGCAACGACGGCAACATCATCCACGCCGACCAGCACACCGACAAAGAGGAGGGCATCTTCCTGCAACGCGTGGAGTGGGAGACTGCAGGCTTCCGCATCCCCCGTGAGGACCTCGCCCAGGCCTTCCAGCCCATCGCCCAACGCTTCGGCTTGGCGTGGCGGCTCCATTTCTCCGATTACACGCCCCGCGTAGCCGTCCTCGTCTCCAAGCAAGCACATTGCATGTACGATCTGCTGGCCAGGCACCGCATGGGCGAGTTCTAGGCCGAGGGCCCCCTGGTCATCAGCAACCATCCTGACCTCCAGCCCATCGCCGAGCGGTTCGGCGTCGAGTTCCTGCACATACCCATCAGCGCCCGCGACAAGCCGGAGCAGGAGCGCCGTATCCTCGCCCTGCTCCAGGACCGCCGTATCGACCTCGTCGTCCTAGCCCGCTATATGC
>JACPQI010000010.1 GCA_016190545.1 Chloroflexota bacterium | reverse complement strand
GTCGATGAAGGCACCACGTTAATGGACTGGATGGACCAGGAACGGGAGCGGGGCATTACTATTACCGCCGCTGCCACCACCGCGCCTTGGAAGGGCTACAGCATCAACGTCATCGATACGCCGGGCCACGTGGACTTCACCGCCGAGGTGGAGCGCAGCCTGCGAGTCCTGGATGGCGGCGTCGTGGTGCTGGACGCGGTGGCCGGAGTGCAGCCCCAGTCGGAGACGGTGTGGCGGCAGGCCGACAAATACAAGGTGCCGCGTATTTGCTTTGTGAACAAGATGGACCGGCAGGGCGCCAGCTTTTCCCGCGCGGTCCAGTCCATCCGGGACCGGCTCAAGGCCAGGCCGGTGCCCATCCAGATCCCCATCGGGAGCGAGTCCTCGTTCAGAGGTATCGTGGACCTGTTCGAGGGCACGGCCTACACGTATACCGGCGACGAGCCTTCCGATCCGGTCGCCGGTCCCCTCCCAGACGACCTCAAAGAGACCTACCGGCGGTACCGGGAGGCGATGGTCGAAGTCATAGCGGAGACGGACGAGCGCCTGACCACCAAGTTCCTGGAGGGGCATGAAATTGCCATTCCGGACCTCAAGGCCGCGCTGCGCCGGGCCACCATCGCCAACAAGGTGGTGCCGGTGCTCTGCGGCACTGCTCTGCGCAACAAGGGCGTTCAACTCTTGCTGGACGCCATCCTGGCCTACCTGCCGTCACCGTTCGACATCGCCGCCGTTGAAGGCACCCACCCGAAGACGTCCCAGCCCGTCGCCTGTCCCCCCGACCCCGGAGCGCCCTTCGCAGCCCTCGCTTTCAAGGTGATGACAGACCCCTTTGTGGGCCGGCTGGTCTTCTTCCGTGTCTATTCAGGTACTATCAGTTCCGGCGCCGGCGTGTATAACACGGGCCGCGACCAGAAGGAGCGGATGGGCCGCATCCTGCTCATGCACGCCAACCGTCGCGAAGAGATCCAACAGGTCGCCGCCGGCCAGATCGCCGCCGCCGTCGGCCTCAAGAACACCTTTACCGGCGATACGATCTGCGACCCCAATCATCCTGTAGTGCTGGAGTCTATCAAGTTCCCCGAGCCGGTGCTGTCCATGGCTATCGAGCCCAGGAGCAAGGCCGACCAGGACAAGCTGACGGACGCCCTCATCAAGTTGGGCGAGGAAGACCCTACCTTCCAGGTCACGTACAACCAGGAGACCGGCCAGACCATCATGGCCGGCATGGGCGAGTTGCACCTGGAGGTGCTGGCGGAGCGCATGCGCCGCGAGTTCAAGGTGGACGCCGTCATTGGCCGCCCCCAGGTCTCCTATCGTGAAACCGTTCTCAGCCTGGCGAAAGCCGAAGGCCGCTTCATTCGCCAGAGCGGCGGCCGCGGCCAGTACGGCCACGTCTGGCTCCAGGTGGAGCCCCAGGAGCGAGGCAAGGGATTCGAGTTCGTGAACAAGATCACCGGCGGCGTGGTGCCGCGCGAGTACATTCCCGGTGTGGAGAAGGGCGTCAAGGAGGCGGTCCAGGGCGGCGTGCTAGCCGGCTATCCGGTGGTGGATGTCCGCGTCACCCTCTATGACGGCTCCTACCACGCCGTCGACTCCTCCGAAATGGCGTTCCATGCTGCGGCCACCATCGCCTTCAAAGAGGCGGCCCGACGGGCCAAGGTGGTCCTGCTGGAGCCGATCATGCTCATTGGAGTCATCACTCCCGGCCAGTACATGGGCGACGTGTTAGGCGAGATCAACTCGCGCCGGGCTAGAATCCAGAACATTGAGGGCGAGGCCGACGTCCAGGTCATCCGCGCCCACATCCCCTTGGCGGAGGCCTTCGGCTACGCCACCGCCCTGCGGTCGTTGACCCAGGGCCGCGCTACCTATACGATGGAGTTCCATCACTACGAGGAGGTGCCTCAGGCCGTGACCGACCAGATCCTGGGGGCTAAGGCCGCCAGGTAGCCCGGCGCGGACGTTGAGGAGCCAACCATGGCCAAACAGCGCATACGCATCAAGCTCAAGGCCTTCGACTACAAGGTCCTGGACCAGTCGGCGGGTCAAATCGTGGAGGCCGCGGAGCGGACCGGCGCCAACGTGTCCGGCCCGGTGCCCCTGCCTACCCGTATCCGTCGTTTTGTGGTAGTCCGCTCGCCCCATGTCGATAAAGACTCCCGTGAGCAATTCGAGATCCGCACGCATAAGCGCCTCATCGACATTCTTGACCCCACCAGCAAGACCATTGACGCCCTGACCCGGCTGCAGTTGCCGGCGGGCGTGGACATTGAGATTAAGCTCTAGGCGTACGCGATGTCAGTAACCGGACTATTAGGCAAAAAGATGGGGGCGGGACAATTGTTCCTGGCTGATGGCCGGGTAGTGCCCGTTACCGCGCTGCAGGCTGGCCCCTGCATGGTCACTCAGGTCAGGACCAAGGATAGGGACGGCTATGAGGCCGTCCAGCTCGGCTTTGAGGAGACCAAACGGCTCAACAAGCCCGCAAAGGGGCACCTGAAGGCGGTGGGCAAGGACCTGCGCCACCTGCGGGAGTTCGCGGCCAAGGACATCAACGACATCCAGCCAGGTCAACAGGTGACCGTAGCCCTGTTCAAGCCCGGCGACCAGGTAGATGTGAGCGGCGTGTCCAAAGGCCGGGGCTTTCAGGGCGGCGTCAAGCGGCACCACTTCAAAGGCGGCCCCAAGACCCACGGCCAGAGCGACCGCCAGCGAGCGCCGGGCGCCATCGGCTCCACGACCACCCCGGGACGCGTGCTGCGAGGCCTGCGTATGGCCGGACACATGGGCGTGGACACCGTGACACTCAAGAACCTGGAGATAGTGGCGGTGAACCAAGACAAGCACATCCTCCTGGTGAAAGGCGCGGTGCCTGGGTATAACGGCGCCCTCGTCGCCATCAAGTTCGCCAAGCAGCCCAAGAGCCGCCGACTAGCGATGGCCGCGTCCAAGGCGGGCGCAGCCAAGGGTGGCAAGGGCGAGGCCAAGGTTGGCAAGGAGAAGAAGTAGCCCGCTCCTTCACTCTGGGGAGCGCGAGTACGAAACGCATATGCAAGTACCAGTACGAGATATGCAGGGCAACACGGTAGAGAGCATTGAGGTCAAGGATGCCCTCTTCTCTCAGCCCATGAACAAGGCGGTGCTGCACCAGGCCGTGGTCCGCGAGCTGGCCAACCGGCGCAAGGGCACCCATGATACCAAGACCCGGTCTGAGGTCGCCGGCGGCGGGCGCAAGCCGTGGCGCCAGAAGCACACGGGCCGCGCCCGGGCGGGCACCATTCGTTCGCCGTTGTGGCGCAAGGGAGGCATCGTTTTCGGCCCGCACCCGCGCAGCCATGCCCAGCGGTTGCCCAAAAAGATGCGCCGCTTGGCCTACGCCTGCCTGCTCTCCTCCAAGGTGACAGAGGGCCAGCTCCGTGTGGTGAGCAGCCTCGTGGTTGAACAGCCCAAGACCAAGGACCTCCTCAAGGCGCTGGAGATTCTAGAGGCGGGGAAGGCTACCCTCATCGTGCTGGCGGACAAACAGCCCGCTATTGTCAAAGCCAGCGGCAACCTGCCCAACACCAAGATAGTGGGTCTGGAGCAACTGTCGCTCACGGACCTGCTGGATCACAATACGCTGCTCATGACAATAGAGGCGGTGCGCAAGGCGGAGGCGCGATGGGCGGCGCCGATCGACCGCAAGCGAGTGCCTGTCCAGGCGTAGGTGAATGATGAAACCGGTGAACGATATTCTGATTCGGCCTGTGATTACGGAAAAGGCCACTCGGCTGCAAGACCAGAATCGGTACGCCTTCGCGGTCGCCCGCACGGCCAACCGGCAAGATGTCAGGGAGGCGGTGCAGAAGGCCTTCAACGTCACGGTGACCAAGGTGAACACGGTCATGATGCGCGGCGAGGCCAAGATGCGGGGCCGGTGGAGCTACCGGAGGCCCGACTGGAAGAAGGCCCTGGTAACCCTGAAAAAGGGCGACAAGATCCAAATCTTTGAGAATGTCTAGCGGATAGGCGGCAGGACACATGGCGATTCGAGTTTATAAACCTACTTCCCCTGGTATGCGGAACCGGAGCGTGGCGGACTTCTCCCAGGTCGCTAAGAAAGAGCCGGAGCGGTCCCTCATCGCTTCCAAGAAGCGCGCCGCCGGACGCAACCAGCGGGGCAAGATCACCGTGCGCCACCACGGCGGCGGCGCCAAGCTCGTCCTGCGCAACGTGGACTTCAAGCGGGACAAGCACGGCGTGTCCGGCACCGTGACAGCCATTGAATATGACCCCAACCGCTCCGCGCGGCTGGCCCTGGTCCAGTACGCGGATGGCGACAAGCGCTATGTCCTGGCGACAACGAGCGCCAAGGTCGGCGACCCCATCATGAGCGGTCCCCAAGCCGAAATCCGGGACGGCAACGCTCTGCCTCTGGGCGCCATTCCCTTGGGCGCTGTGGTCCACAACATTGAGTTGCAGCCCGGCAAAGGCGGGCAGATCGTCCGCAGCGCCGGTGCCGCTGCGCAACTCCTGGCCAAGGAAGGCGATTGGGCCTCCCTCCGTCTTCCTTCCGGCGAGATCTGCAAGATACTTGCCACCTGTTATGCCACCATCGGCCAGATAGGAAATGTGGATCACAAGAACCTGGAGTTAGGCAAGGCCGGACGCAAGCGGCACATGGGTTGGAGGCCCACGGTGCGTGGCTCTGTCATGTCGCCGCGCGATCACCCTCACGGTGGCGGCGAGGGCCGCAACCCGATTGGGCATCCAGGCCCTCGGACGCCCTGGGGCAAGCCGGCCCTGGGCTATAAGACCCGGAACAACAAGCGGACCAACAGGTTTATCGTGAAGCGAAGGAAGTAATCATGTCGCGGTCGACGAAAAAAGGACCATTCATAGACCCGAAGCTGGCCAAGCGGGTGGAGAAGGCCTCCCGCGGCGACCACAAGGTGGTGATCAAGACCTGGTCGCGGTCCTCGGTCATCGTCCCTCAGATGGTGGGGATCACCATCGCTGTCCATGACGGGCGGCGGCACGTCCCCATCTTCATCACAGAGGAGATGATAGGCCACCGGCTGGGCGAGTTCGCCGCCACCCGGACCTTCCGAGGCCATGGCACCAGGGCTGAGGCCGCCGCAGCGACCGGAGCGGCCGCTGCGCCTGCCGCTGCCGCCACCGCTGCCCCTGCCGCTCCGGCCAAGGCCGGTGGCGCTTCCTAGGCCAGGACGAATGGTGTAACACGCTATGCAAGTGAAAGCAGTAGCACGAAATACCGGCGTCTCCGCCAAGAAGCTCCACAACTTGGTGGAGCTAGTCCGCGGCAAGCCGGCGACGGAAGCCGTCCAGGTCCTGCGCTTCCAGACCTCGCCCCATGCCAAGCTGTTGGCTAAGGTAGTGCGCTCCGCCATCGCCAATGCCGAGAACAATTACCAGCAGACCGCCGCCGACATGAAGGTGGCCCATGTGTTCATTGACCAGGCCGCGAGCCTGAAGAGGTTCGAGCCGCGGGCCCGGGGGCGTATCGGCTATATCACCAAGCGCTCCAGCCACGTCACCGTGGTGCTTGAGGGAGGGGAGGTCTAAGTGGGTCATAAGGTCCACCCCGTCGGTTTCCGCCTGGGCATCATCCGCGACTGGCAGGCCAAGTGGTTCGCGGCCCGGCCCAGCAACTACAAAGCGCTTCTTGCCGAGGACCTCAAGGTCCGTGATATCATCCACAAGCGCCACGGCGCGGGTGATATCTCTCGCGTAGAGATTGAGCGCAGCGCCAAAGACTTGACGGTCAGCATTCATACCGCGCGCCCCGGTATCATCATTGGCCGGGCCGGGCAGCGGGTGGAGGAGCTGCGCAAGGCGCTGGAGGCCGCCACAGCCAAGCGGGTAAAGTTGAACATCGTGGAAGTGCGCCATCCGGAGTTGGACGCCTACCTGGTGGCCCGTAACATCGCCGACCAAATTGAGCGGCGCATCTCGTTCCGCCGCGCCATGAAACAGACCGTATCCCGCTCCATGGCAGCCGGGGCCAAGGGCGTCAGGGTCCTGTGCTCGGGTCGGCTGGCTGGCGCGGAAATCGCCCGCTCCGCCAAGGAGCACGAGGGCCAGGTGCCCTTGCACACGCTGCGGGCGGACATCGATTTCGGCATCGCCGAAGCCCGCACCCCCCTGGGTCGCATCGGCGTTAAAGTCTGGATCAACAGGGGCTTGGTGATGCCGGAGCCGAAGAGAGTGGAGACTGTCGCTGCCGCAGCCCCAGCCGCAGCAGCGGGGGAGACCAAGAAGAGCGATGCTCCAGCCTAAGCGCGTTAAATACCGTAAGGCCCACCGGGGCCACCGCCGTGGCATGGCGACGGCTGGTTATCTTGTTGCCTTCGGCGAGTTCGGACTGAAGGCGGTGGAGCCGTGCTGGATGACCGCCCGCCAGATCGAGGCGGCCCGCCGGGCCATGACCCACCATGTGAAACGCGGCGGCCAGATCTGGATACGCGTCTATCCTGACAAGCCCATCACCAAGAAGCCCCTGGAGACGCGGCAGGGCGGCGGCAAGGGTCCGGTAGACCAGTGGGTGGCCGTGATCAAGCCTGGCCGCATCATCTTTGAGATGGCCGGCATCCCGGAAGTGGAAGCTAGGGAGGCCTTCCGCCTGGCTGCCCACAAGCTGCCCATCAAGACCAAGGTCGTGGTCAAGCAGGAAGCGTAAGGCAAAAGGCCGACCATGAAGATACAGGAAATACGGACCAAGCCGGACGTGGAGTTGGAGCAGGAGTTGGCCCAGGCTCGCCTGGAGGCTGTGAAGCTGCGCATCCGCATCGCGACCCGGCAGTTGAATAACCCTACAGAGCTGCGCAAGGCCCGCAAGAAGATCGCCAGGATTCTGACGGTGCTGCGGGAGCGGAAAGCAGCGGGAGCCTAAGATGGCAGGGACACGAAAGGTTCGAGTGGGTCGGGTCTTACAGACCAAGATGAACAAGACCATTGTGGTGGGCGTGGAGTGGAAGAAACGCCACTTCAAGTACGACAAAGCCCAAAAGATGGTCAGCCGCTTCTACGCCCATGATGAGAAGAGCGAGGCCCGTGAGGGCGATATCGTGCAAGTCGAGGAGACGCGGCCCTTGTCCAAGCTCAAGCGGTGGAACCTGGTGGCGGTGGTGAAAAAGAGCGCCGTCGTCGAGGTAACGCCGCAGGAGTTCGGCAAGGAGGAGTTGGCCGCTCTTCAGCCCAAGCAGGAGCAGGAGCCCATCGCCGAGGGCGCTGCGCCGGAGGAGACTGCCCCAGAGGAGACCGCCCAGCCCGCCTAGTCGGTCTGGTCCAGGAAGACAACCATGATTCAGCCTTACACACGACTGAAAGTGGCGGACAATACGGGTGCCCGCAGTATCATGTGCATCAACATTCCGGGCTCCAGCAGGCGCCGCTATGCCGCCATCGGTGACCTCATCGTCGCCTCCGTCAAGGAGGCGATCCCCGGCGGCGCGGTCAAAAAAGGGGAGGTGGTGAAGGCGGTGGTGGTGCGGACCTCCCGGCCCTTGCGCCGCATCGACGGCTCCTCTATCCGCTTCGACGAGAACGCCGCCGTCATTCTCAGCGACAAGCAGAACCCGCGCGGCACCCGCATCTTCGGCCCTGTGGCCCGGGAGTTGCGCGACCGTGGCTATACCAAGATCATCTCCCTAGCGCCCGAGGTGCTGTAGAAATGCGTAAGGTCCGCAAGAACGACCAGGTCATGGTGCTGGCCGGAAAAGACCGGGGCAAACAGGGCAAGGTGCGCCAAGTCCTGCCTCGGAAGGGTCTGGTCATTGTAGATGGGGTCAATATGGTCAAGCGCCATCTTAAACGCCGGCCCAATGTAGCCCAGTCGGGCATTGTGGCGCGGGAGGCCCCCTTGCCCGTGGCCAAGGTGGGGCTGGTCTGCCCCAAGTGCGGCAAGCCCACCCGAGTGGCTTTTACGATAGAGGGACAGGCCAAAGTACGGGTCTGCAAGCGGTGCAAGCAGGAGATCTCATGAGCCCTGAGGAGAAGAGCAAAAAGGACGCTGCGGAGCAGGCCAAGGCCAAGCAGCCCAAAGGCAAAAAGCCTGCCGAAGCCAGGCCGGAGAAGGCGGCGGCCAAGAAAGAAGCGGCTCCTTCGACTGAGGCTAAAAAGCCCCAGGCAAAGAAGGAGGAAGCTGCTCCTGCCCGCATTCCGCCCCCGCCCCCGCGCCTCAAGGAGCGCTTCTTCAAGAGCGTCGTGCCAACCATGATGACGGAGTTCAGCTATAAGAACCCCATGCAGGTGCCGCGGCTCCAGAAGATTGTGCTCAACGTGGGCCTGGGCGAGGCCAAGGAAAACGCCAAAGCCATCGAGAACATGCAGCGCGACCTGTCGACCATCGCCGGCCAGCGGCCCGTGGTGACCAAGGCCAAGATGGCCATCTCCGCCTTCAAGATCCGCAAGGGGATGCCCATCGGCCTCATGGTCACGTTGCGCGGCAACCGCATGTATGAGTTCCTTGACCGGTTGGTCAACGCCTCTCTGCCCCGCATCCGGGACTTCAGCGGCGTAAAGACCACCAGCTTCGATGGGCGAGGTAACTACTCCATGGGTATCAAAGAGCACGTCATCTTCCCGGAGATCGACTACACCAGCGTCGACAAGATCCGCAGCCTGCAAGTGACTATGACCATCTCCGGCGCCAACGACCACGCGAGCCGGCGGCTGCTGGAGTTGCTGGGCATGCCATTCGCCCGGGAGAAGGCCAACGCCAGGAAGACGGCGTAGCCGCCTGCAAACCAGGACTGGAGCAGATATGGCGAAAACCTGTAAAATTGAAAAGTGGAAACGGAAGCCCAAGTTCAAGGTGCAAGCGCATAACCGCTGTCGGTCCTGCGGGCGGCCCCGCGCCTTCATCCGGCAATTTGGCCTGTGCCGTATCTGCTTCCGCAGTCGCGCCTTGAAGGGAGAATTGCCTGGGGTCCGTAAGGCCAGTTGGTAAGCCCGGCCCAAAGGAATGTGCACTATGGGAATGAATGACCCTATCGCCGATATGTTGACGCGGATCCGGAACGCCTGCGCCGTGGGGCACGAGTCCGTCACCATGCCCGTTTCCAAGCTCAAAGTCGCCGTCGCCAAAGTGCTGAAGGAGGAGGGCTTCATCCGGGGCTTCGAGGTGCTGCAAGCTCAACCCCAGAGCCAGCTCAAGGTCCTTCTCGCCTACCGCGAGGGCAAGGCCCCCGCCATCAGCGGCCTGCGGCGGGTAAGCAAGCCCGGCCTGCGCATCTACACCCAGAAGTCGGAGATCCCCCGGGTATTTGGCGGCCTGGGCATCGCCGTCCTCTCCACCTCCAAGGGCGTTATGACGGGACACCAGGCCTGGCGACAGCGCCTGGGCGGCGAGGTGTTGTGCTACGTTTGGTAAGACAGGAACATTGCTATGTCACGTATAGGTAAAGCACCCATAACCCTGCCCAAGGGCGTCACCGCCGAGGTCCAGGGCAACCGAGTGAAGATCAAAGGCCCCAAGGGAGAGCTCTCCTTGGACACGGTCGGGACCATCGCTGTCCAGCAGAAGGACGGAGTCCTGACGGTCACCCGCCAGAACGACGAGAAGAAGCAGCGGGCCTTGCACGGCCTCACCCGGGCCCTGCTCAGCAACATGGCCCACGGCGTGGCCCAGGGCTACCAGCGCACCCTGGACATCGTGGGCGTGGGCTATCGGGCCCAGAAGACTGGCCGCAAGCTGGTCCTCAACGTCGGCTACACCCACCCGGTGGAGATGGAACCGCCTTCCGGCGTCGAATTTGACGTGGAGGGCCAGAACCGCGTCCACGTGAAGGGCATCGACAAGGCCCTCGTGGGCCAAATCGCGGCAAAGGTCCGGAAGGTCAAGCCGCCGGACCCCTACAAAGGCAAAGGCATACGCTACGCCGGCGAGCGGGTCAGAATAAAGGCCGGCAAGACGGCAGCGAAGAAGAAGTAAGATGGCGAACGCGACTCCTCGAGACATGCGCATCATCAGGCACCGGCGTGTGCGCGCCACGGTGGCGGGCAGCCCGGAGCGGCCCCGCCTCAGCGTGTTCCGCAGCCTGAGCCATATTTACGCCCAGATTGTTGACGACAGCCAGGGCAAGACCCTGGTGTCCGCCTCCACGGTGGACCCGGAGGTCAAGGCCCAGGTCGAGAAGAAGCGCCGACTGGAGCAGGCCCACATCGTGGGCGCCGTGCTCGCTCAGCGGGCACGCCAACACGGCATCACGAAGGTAGTCATGGACCGGGGCGGTTACCAATACCACGGTCGGGTGAAAGCCCTGGCTGAGGCGGCGAGGAAAGGGGGGCTGAGCTTTTGAGTACCCAGCGGCACCGCACAACTGAGTTCACCGGCGAAGGCCAGGTCACAGAGCGGGTGGTCGCCATCCGTCGCGTGGCCAAGGTGGTGGCCGGAGGCCGCAATTTCACCTTTAGCGCGCTGGTCGTCGTCGGAGACCGCAACGGGCGCGTCGGCATCGGCCAGGGGCGCGCCGCCGAAGTGCCGCTGGCCGTCCAAAAGGGCACCAGCGCCGCTCGCAAGCGCATGGTCCGCGTCATCCTCAAAGGAAAGACCGTACCCCAAGAGGTGGTCGCCAAGTACGGCGCCGCCAGGGTGCTCATCAAGCCTGCCCTGCCAGGCACCGGCGTCATCGCCGGCAGCAGCGTCCGCGCCGTCCTGGAGGCGGCCGGCGTACAGGACGTGCTCACCAAGTCGATGGGCAGCCCCAATCCCATCAACGTCGTCAAGGCCACGTTCCATGGGCTTCAGATGATGCGCGACCCCAAGGAGGAATTGGCCCGACGCAAGCAGTTCGCGGCCCAGATGGCCGCCGCAGGGAACCAGGGATGAGAAAGCTGCGGGTCACTCTTGCGAGAAGCCCCATCAGCCACAAGGCGGAGCACCGGGCCACAGTTCGGGCTTTGGGCTTGCGCCGGATGAACCAGGTGGTGGAAAAGGAAGACACGCCCACCATCCGGGGGATGCTGGAAAAGGTCAAGCACCTGGTAAAGGTGGAGTTCGTCTCCTAGCCGGTAAGGGAAGCAACCTATGAAACAACATCAACTCGCCCCGGCCCCCGGGTCCAAACGACAGCGCAAGCGCGTCGGCCGCGGCGTGGGCAGCGGCCACGGCGTCTATGCCACCCGGGGCGGAGACGGCCAGAAGAAGCGGGAGCAAGTAAGCTCCCACTTTGAGGGCGGACAGCTTCCCCTCTATCGCCGCTCCAGCACCCTGCGCGGGTTCAGGGCCCCCTTCCGGGTGGAATTCGCGGAGGTCAACGTGGCGCGGCTCAACGACCTGCCGGCCAACACAGTGGTGACGCCCCAAGTGATGGCACAGCATGGCCTTATCCGCTCCCTGAAGCTGCCGGTGAAAGTGCTGGGAGAAGGCGAACTCACCAAGGCCCTCACGGTCCACGCTCATCGATTTTCGGCCAGCGCCAAAGCCAAGATCGAGACGGCGGGCGGTACGGTCACAGCCCTGACCATCGAGGCTGGTAAGAGCTAGCGATTCATGATTTCAACTTCGGTCACGCAATCGTCGCGGCAGGCAGCGGTCCCCAAGCTCCTGACCGCCTTCGGAGACGCCCTCCGGCAACCGGACCTGCGAGGCAAACTGCTCTTTACCCTGGCCTTGCTCATCGTGTTCCGCTTCTTCGCCCACGTCCCCATCCCCGGCATCGACCTGGACGCCTTGAACCGCCTCCTGCAGGGCAACCAGCTCTTCGGCTTCTTCGATCTGTTCAGCGGCGGTGCCTTCCGCAACCTGAGCGTCGCCTCCATGGGCGTCTATCCCTATATCACTGCCTCTATCATCATCCAGCTCATGATTCCGGTCATCCCTCGCCTGCAGGCCCTAGCCAAGGAAGGCGAGCAAGGACGGCAGCGAATTAACCAAATCACCCACTGGCTCACTGTGCCCATGGCCATCCTGCAGGCCTTCGGCCAACTCGTCCTGTTTGAGCGGGCGGGCGTGATCCCCAACGTAGGCTTGGGCGGCGGAGAAGTCGTGGACACCATGGCTATGGTGCTGAGCATGACTGCGGCCACCATGTTCCTCGTCTGGCTGGGCGAGCTCATCACGGAGCACGGCATCGGCAACGGCATCTCCATGATTATCTTCGGCGGCATCGTCGCCGGGTTGCCCGGCGCCGTCCGCTCCGGTTTCGTCAACGTTGATGATATGGCTGGGCTGCTGCTTTTCATCGTGATGGGCCTGGGCATCATCTTTCTCATCGTTTACTTCACGGAAGCGGTGCGGAAGGTCCCGGTGGAATACGGGCGCACCCTGTTCCGGGGCGGCCGTATGTACCGGCAGGGCGGCAGCACCCACATCCCGCTGCGGGTCAACTCCGCCGGCATGATCCCTCTTATCTTCGCCATCGCCGTCCTCATCCTGCCCCCAACCATTGCCAGCTACTTCCTGGGCTCGGATACCGGTTGGGTCAACAGCGTTGCCACCTTCTTCCGCGATTTCTTTGACACGCGCCGCTTTATCTACTGGCTCTTCTACTTCATTCTGGTGGTGGGCTTCACCTTCTTCTACACCCTGGTCATCTTCCAGCAGCAGAACCTGGCGGAGACGCTCCAGAAGAATGGAGGGTTCATCCCTGGTATCCGGCCGGGCCGGCCCACGGAGGAGTTCCTCAATCGGGTCATCCTGCGTATCACCTGGGGCGGCGCTCTGTTTTTGGGCCTGGTGGCCGTGGCGCCGTACGTCGTGTCCAAACTTACGGGGACCAACGTGGGCATCTTGCCGCTGCAAAGCACGGCCTTGCTCATTGTAGTGGGCGTGGTGCTGGACACCATGCGCCAACTGGAAGCTCAACTGCTCATGCGCCGCTATGAAGGCTTCATCCGCTGACGCCGATGCCTATGCTGCGCCCATTGGGACGTTATGCCCACCATCGATATCATTCCGGCAGAGAAGATTCGCGCCCGCATCTTCAGTGGGAGCGACGTGAACAAGCTGGAGCGAGACCTGAACCAGTGGCTCACCGGCCTGGGAGACGCCCGGGTACTGCAGATCACTCCTACGGAGAGCCGTCTGGCGCGGGGCAACCCGCCGGTCATGGAATATACGTATTCGATTTTAGTGGTCTACTGGAGGCCATCCAAATAAAAGGGGAAAGCAAATGAAGGTGGTGTTGCTGGGGCCGCCCGGCGCTGGCAAGGGGACCCAGGCAGCCCTGCTCTCGCAGAGGCTGGGCCTGGCCCACGTGGCCACAGGCGACCTGTTCCGCAAGGCCCTGAGCCAGGGGACGCCTCTGGGCAAGCAGGCCAAGACCTATATGGACAAAGGAGCGCTGGTGCCGGACCAGGTCACCATTGCTATGGTCATGGAGCGGCTGGCAGACCCGGACACGGCCGCGGGTGTGCTGTTCGATGGATTTCCGCGCAACCTGGTTCAGGCCGCAGCCCTGGACGAAGCCCTGAAACTGAAGAGGACGGCGGTGGCCGCCGTCGTCCTGGTCAATGTGCCGGATGAGGAGCTGGTGCGGCGGCTGGCTGGCCGATGGATATGTCGCTCCTGTCAGACCCCCTATCATCTGGTCAATGCGCCGCCGACGGTGAGCGGGAAGTGCGACCGCTGTGGCGGTGAGCTCTATCAACGCGATGACGACAAAGAAGTCACGGTGCGGCGGCGCCTCAACGTCTACCATGAGCAGACCGCGCCGCTTGTAGACTATTACAGAAAACAGGGCAAGCTGGTGGAGGTGGATGGAACCGGCCAGGTGGAGCAGGTGACTCAGGCCATAGCTGCCATCCTCCAGCGGAAGAAGGTGGCCGCGAAGCAATGAAGGTCCAGATTCAGCCAACCGGCGTCGTCATCAAGTCGCCGGAAGAGATCGCCGTCATGCGGCGCGCCGGTCGGGTGGTCGCGGAGACTCTGGCTGTCCTGCGGGAGGCCGTCCGTCCCGGCATCACCACCGGGCAGTTGGACGATATCGCCTACCGGGAGATCACCAAGCGGGGCGCGACGCCGTCCTTCAAGGGCTACCGCGGCTACCCCCGGACCATCTGCACCTCGGTGAACGAGGAGATCGTCCACGGCATTCCAGGGCCGCGCCTCCTCAAAGAAGGCGACATCGTGGGCATCGACTGCGGCGCCATCGTCGAAGGCTTTCACGGCGACGCCGCCATCACGGTGCCGGTGGGGACGGTGGGCAAACTGGCCCAGAAACTCATCGATACGACGCGAGAGGCGTTGGAGGCGGGCATTCGGGCCGCCCGCTCAGGCAACCGTCTGGGCGATATCGGCTATGCTATTCAGCAGGTGGCGGAGCGGGCGGGCTTCTCCGTGGTGCGCGAGTACGTAGGTCACGGCATCGGACGGCTGCTCCACGAAGAGCCGGCTGCGCCCAACTACGGCGAACCCGGGAAGGGGCTTCTGCTCCAGACAGGCCTTGCGCTGGCATTGGAACCTATGGTAAATGTAGGCAGTTGGAAGACCAAGATCCTCGGCGACCGTTGGACAGTGGTCACCGAGGATATGAGTCTTTCTGCCCATTTTGAGCACACCATCATCATAACAAAGGGCGAAGTGGAGGTAATAACCCAGCTCTAGACGAGCTGCGGGACTATGTCAAAAAAGGAGACAATTGAAGTCGAAGGGGCCGTTATCGAGTCGTTGCCCAACGCCATGTTTCGGGTGAAGTTGGCCAACGACCATGTGGTCCTAGCGCATGTCTCAGGCAGAATGCGGACTCACTTCATCAAAATTCTGACGGGGGACAGGGTGCTGGTGGAGTTATCCCCCTATGACCTGACCAGGGGCCGCATCACCTACCGCTTCAAGTAACCAAGAACAGAGGACTAACTGCCATGAAGGTTGTTGCGTCAATACGGAAGCGCTGCGAGAAGTGCAAGCTGGTGCGCCGCAAGGGCGTGATACGCGTCATTTGCGAGAACCCCAAGCACAAGCAGCGGCAAGGTTAGGCTGGAAGGTCTGGAGGAAAGGAGCCACCGTGGCACGTATCGCAGGTATAGAGGTCCCAAACAACAAGCGAGTGCATGTGGCCCTGCGCTATGTTCACGGCGTTGGGCCTGCCCTGGCGGTCAAAGTAGTCCAACAGGCTGGTATCCAGGGCAACCCCAAGCTCGGGGAGTTGAAGGAAGAGGAAGTGAACCGCATCCGGGAAATCATCGATAAGAACTACAAGGTGGAGGCAGACCTGCGCCGGGAGAACCAGCTTAATGTCCGCCGTCTTATTGAAATCCGGAGCTTCCGGGGGCTGCGGCACGTCAAGGGACTGCCCGTCAGGGGCCAGCGCACGCGGACCAACGCCCGCACCAAGCGCGGCTCCCGCAAGACCGTGGCTGGCAGGCGCAAGGCCGTGGCCAAGAAGTAAGGAAAGACTGGCAGGCGCCGAGGAAAGTAGGAGCTATGGCGAAACCCAAAGGCAAGAAACGAGAACGAAAACACGTTGTCCAAGGTCGGGTCTATATTCAGGCCACCTTCAACAACACTCTGGTGACCATGACGGACCGCCAGGGCAACGTGGTCTCGGCAAGCAGCTCCGGAGCCAACGGCTTCAAGGGCTCCCGCAAAGGGACGGCCTTCGCCGGCCAGCGGGCGGCGGAGACGGCGGCCCGCAAGGCCATGGACCTGGGCTTGCGCCAGGTGGAGGTCTACGTGAAGGGTACCGGCACGGGCCGGGAGACCGCTATCCGCGCCCTGGCCGCCGCCGGTCTACAGATTTCAAGCATCCGCGATGTGACGCCCATCCCGCACAACGGTTGCCGCCCTCCCAAGCGGCGCCGCGTGTAAAGCAGAGAGGACAGGACTTTTATGGCCCGATATAGTGATGGAGTATGCAGACTGTGCCGCCGGAGCGGCGAGAAGCTCTTCCTCAAAGGAGACCGGTGCTTCACGCCCAAGTGCGCCGTTGAGCGGCGCTCCACGCCGCCCGGCAAGACCGTCTCCCGGCGCCGCCCCAAGCTCTCCGAGTACGCTGTGCGCCTTCGAGAAAAGCAGAAGGCCAAGTGGATCTACGGCCTGTTGGAGAAACAGACCCGGCGCTACTTCGCCGAAGCCGCTCGCAAGCCCGGCGTCACCGGCCAGTACCTGCTCCAGCTCTTGGAGCGGCGCCTGGACAACGCCGTCTATCGTTTGGGCATGGCGGACTCCCGCGTCCAGGCCAGGCAAATCATTAACCACGGTCATATCGCCCTGAATGGCAGGGTCACTACGTCAGCCTCCGCCCTGGTCAAGGTGGGCGATGCCATCGGCTGGCGGGCCAACAGCCTCAAGAGCAAATACTTTGAGGCGCGCCAGAAAGAGGTGGGCAAGCGGGCTATCCCGGCCTGGCTCTCCCAAGACCCGGCCACTGTCAGCGGGAAGGTCATCTCCCTGCCCAAGCCGGAAGACAGCGACACCCGCATCGACGACCGTCTGATCGTAGAGTACTACTCCAGGTAGATGAAGACCCTGTGTGGGGAGGCGATTCTTCTTGATTACAACCATTAAACCGCAAATCGAGTGTGTGGAGCAGACGGAGACCTACGGGAGGTTCGTGGCGGAGCCGCTTGAGCCGGGCTTCGGCGTGACCCTGGGCAACTCCCTGCGCAGGGTGCTGCTTGGCTCCCTGCCGGGGGCGGCTGTCACCTGGGTGCGCATCGAGGGAGTGCAGCACGAGTACTCCACCCTGTCCTTCCTGAAGGAAGACATCATCGAGTTCCTGCTCAACGTCAAGAACATCCGGCTGCGGCCCAAGTCGGAGCGTCCCGCCACCCTGCGCATCGAGATCCAGGGCGAAGGCGTGGTCACCGCCTCCGATATTCAGCCCTCGCCGGACTACGAAATCGTCAACCCGGAGCTCTACCTGGCCACCCTCAACAGCAACCAGGACGCCAAGTTCTCCGTGGAATTGCAGGTGGAGCGTGGCAAGGGCTATGAGCCCGCTTCCCATAAAGATGGCCTGCCCATCGGCACCCTGCCGGTGGACGCCATTTTCTCTCCCATCTCCAAGGTGAACTTCAGTGTGGAGCGCACCCGCGTCGAGCAGCGGACCGACTATGACAAGCTCGTTTTGGAGGTGTGGACGGACGGCAGCGTTTCGCCTACAGAGGCGATGCGCCAGGCCGCTCAGATCCTGGTGGACCAGTTCTTCCTGTTCTGCGCCATCGGCAAGACCATTGAGGCGGGTCCGGAAAAACAACCGCTGGCCCATACCATCCCCGCCGAACAGTACAACATGCCCATCGAGAAGCTCAGCCTCTCTGCCCGCACTCTTAACTGTCTCAAGCGCAGCAACATCAACAAGGTGGGCGAGGTGATGGAGAAGACCAGGGAAGAGTTGCTGACCATTCGCAACTTCGGTGAAAAGTCGCTCCGCGAGCTCTATCAGATATTACATAGCATGGGCCTCCTCGCCGAGCTGCCGGAGGACCTGGCGAAGCCCCTTGAGGAGGAAGACGAGGACAAGGAGCCTAAGGCCGGGGTGAAGAAGAGCCTGGCGGACCTGGCCGCCCTCAAGGATCAACTCGCGGCCAAGGGCGACTAGCCCTGCCCGAAGGACGTACAGACCATGAGACACAAGGTTGCAGGACGCAAGTTCAGCCGGGCCACCGGCCCGCGGCAGATGCTCTACCGCACTATGGTCACCGACCTGCTCAAGAACGAGAAGATGGTGACGACACAAGCTAAGGCCAAGGAAATCCGCGGCTTTGCTGAGAAGATGATCACCCTGGGCAAGCAGAACAGCCTGCCCGCCCGGCGCGAGGCCGGCCGCTTCATCACGGAGGCTGCTGTTGTGCGCAAGCTCTTCACGGAGCTGGGACCGCGCTACGCCCAGCGCCCCGGCGGTTACACCAGGATGGTCCTGGTTGGGGTCCGGTCCGGCGACGCGGCGCCCCTGGCCCAGATCGAGCTGCTGAAAGAATAGTCCGATAAGGAGAGGAGGAAGCGCAAGTCCATACGGCCCCTAGCCCTCGCAGGCTGGCCCTGCTCCTGGAGTACCAGGGCACTCGCTATGCCGGGTTCCAGGTGCAGCGGGGGAGGCCCACAGTGCAGGGCGCGGTGCAGGAAGCCTTGGCCCGGCTCACCGGCGAGCGCATTCGCATCGCCGGCGCCAGCAGGACGGACGCTGGAGCACATGCCAAGGGACAAGTGGTGAGCTTCGCCACCCGGTTCGGCCACCCGGTCTTGACCTTCGTCACGGGACTGAACTACTTCCTGCCGGAAGATATCCGGGTGCTGGCCGCCCAGGACATGCTCTGGAGCTTCCACGCCCGGCGCAGCGCCCGCAGCCGCGAGTACCGCTACGTGGTGTTGGAGCAGCGGTCGCCGACCGCTCTCCTGCGTCACCTGGCCTACCAGGCGCCGGGGCCTTTTGACCTCGATAAGATGGAGGCGGCCGCCGCCCTGTTGGTGGGGGAGCGCGATTTCGCTCCCTTTGCGGGCCCGCTGGAAGGAGCGCGGAAGAGCGCTGTGCGGACGGTGTACCGGTTCCGCGTCCGGCGGCAGGGCCGTTTTCTCTTCTTCACCGTGGAGGGGAACGCCTTCCTGCCTCAGCAAATACGGCGGATGGTAGGGACCCTTCTGGAGGTTGGACAGAGCGCAATGACGTTACGCGAGTTCCGAAAGAGGGCGGTGGGGCGCAAGCCCGCCAGCGCAGGGCCGTGCGCGCCGGCCCACGGGCTCTATTTGATGCGAGTAACATACAGCAACGTTTCTTTGCAGGCGGAGTAGCATGAAGACCATTCGAACATACAGCACCAAACCAGGAGCGGTGCCCCTGAAGTGGCGGGTCATCGACGCCGCGGGCCAGGCCCCCGGTCGTCTTGCCTCCCAGATCGCCCAGGTCCTGCGCGGCAAGGACAAGCCCGTCTTTTCGCCCCATCTCGGCGTAGGCGACTACGTAGTGGTGATCAACGCCGCCAAGGTCCGGGTGACGGGCAAGAAGGCCCAGGACAAGAAGTACCGCTGGTTCACCGGTTACCCGGGCGGTCTGCGGGAGCGCACCTTCGAGCAGATGGTCGCCACTCACCCCGAACGCATCATCGAGCGGGCGGTGAAGGGCATGCTGCCCCGCGGCCCCCTTGGGTACATGCTCTTGCAGCGTCTCAAGGTCTACCCCGGCGCCGACCACCCCCACCAGTCGCAGGTTGCTGGCGGCATCCCGCCCCAACGCGAAGTGGCCGCCGCTCTCAAGGCCCGTTTCTCCAAAGCGAAGTCGGCCCCGGTTGCCGCTCCTGCCGCAGCGACGGCCCCGGCTCCAGCGACAGCCGCCGCCCCCGCCGCCTCTCCCACCCCTCCCCCTGGCAGGCCCGTGCGGCGCCGCGTCAAGACCCTGGAGGAGAGGGAGGCCACCAGGAAGAAGCCCGCCGAGGGCGCTCCCCGGGCCAGGAGAACAGCCAAGGCCAAGTCGCCCAAGGCCTCCGGCAGTCGCGAGGCCCCGAAAGGAGACCAGTAGTCTATGACCACCCAGCAGCACTATTACTTCGCCGTCGGGCGGCGCAAGAGCGCCATCGCCCAGGTCCGCCTCACCACGGGCAGCGGCAACATCATCGTGGACGGCAAGCCCTATGAGGAGCGGTTCCCGGTGATCCGGTTGCAGCACCGTATCCAGGAGCCGCTCACGGTGACAGGCAACGCCAACAAGGTCAACGCCATGGTGAAGGTGGTGGGCGGCGGCATTGCCGGCCAGGCCGACGCCGTGCGCCACGGCCTCGCCCGCGCCCTGGTGGTGATGGACCAGCAGCTCCGGCCCGCCTTACGCAAGGCCGGGCTCCTCACCCGCGACCCCAGGGTCAAGGAGCGCAAGAAGTACGGCCTCAAGCGAGCGCGCAAAGCGCCCCAGTACACCAAGCGCTAGTCAGGAACAGCGGCCCGCCATCGGCGGGCCGCTCCCTTTTCCAGTTGAGCGGCTTCGCACCAAAATGCCATGCTTGAGTTGTTCCATTAGAGAGGACGAGGAATGTAAAGTGGGGTGGCTTACCAAACGACCCCTGCCTCCTCAGACCCTTCGCGGAGTTTACCCTGAGTTCACCG